>PBBK01000008.1 GCA_002717685.1 Gammaproteobacteria bacterium
TAAAATGATAGATCCAAAACTACTCAGACAATCACCACAAGAAGTAAAAAAGAATCTCGCTCGGAGAGGATATGCTTTTAAGACTGATAATTATATGAAGCTTGAAGAAAAACGTAAATTGCTTCAAGTTGAATATGAAAACCTTCAGAATCAAAAAAACACAATTTCAAAACAGATTGGTCAAGATAAAATAAACGGAAAGGATATTAAGGATTTATTATCGAAAGTTGAAAGTTGTACAAAAAATCTTAAAACACATGAAAAAGAATTAAAAAAAATTCAATCAAAGATTGAAATTATAGAATTCGATTTGCCCAATTTACTATCCGAAGATGTGCCTGATGGAAAAGATGAGAATGATAATGTTGAAATAAGAAGGTGGGGCGATCATCGCAATTTTGATTTTAAACCATTAGACCATGTTGAAATTGGTACTAGATTAAAATTATTAGATTTTGATACCGCAGGAAAAATCTCAGGCTCAAGATTTACTATAATGTCAGGTGCCTTGGCTCGATTACATCGTTCATTAATTCAGTTTATGTTAGATGTACATATCAAAGAACATGGTTACGAAGAATTCTACATACCTTATCTTGTTCAGTCTGAAGCATTAATAGGTACATCACAATTACCAAAATTTGAAGATGATCTTTTTAAAACTGTAGATGAAGTGCCATACTATTTAATACCTACAGCAGAGGTTCCACTAACAAATCTTGGAAGAGAAAGAATTTTTGATACAGCAGATATTCCAAAGAAATTTGTCGCTCATTCACCTTGTTTTAGATCTGAGGCAGGAAGCTATGGAAAAGATACACGAGGTATGATTCGTCAACATCAATTTGAAAAGGTTGAATTAGTACAACTTGTAGACCCAAAAAAATCTAATGAAGCACTTGAAAGTTTAACTAACGATGCTGAAAAAATACTTAAAAAACTCAATTTGCCATACCGAGTTGTTAATTTATGCTCAGGAGATGTTAGTTTTGGCTCTAGTAAAACATATGATATCGAAGTTTGGTTACCTAGTCAGAATACATATAGAGAAGTATCATCATGTAGTAATTGTACTAGCTTTCAAGCGAGACGTATGAAAGCAAGATGGAGAAATCCAAATAACAAAAAACCTGAATTATTACATACACTCAATGGCTCAGGCGTAGCTGCTGGTAGGGCTTTAATTGCAATCATGGAAAATTATCAGAATAGTAATAGCAGCATCAGTATTCCAGATGTACTTATTCCATACATGGGCGGTGATACTATTATTAAATAGTTAATTTTGACAATTTATTGCTTTAAAATTAAATCTTGTAACTCAATTAACGCATTTTCCCAAATGTGTTTTGAGCGATTATAATCTTCTTCCCAATCTTCGTGAGCAGGTATACCCGATGTAGTGATGCTTATTTTAGTATTATTATTAGATTCTGAAAGTTTGATTTCAGTTGTAATGGGGCCAGTCGGTAATGGTTCTTCGTTTTCATGCGTTTCTTCAACAAAACGTATCCGTTTTAGAGGAACTAATACATCAATTTTCCCCCGTCTTTTTGATTCGTCATTAAAGGTAAAATTATATTCCCCGCCAATATGAGGAATCAACTCTGCTTTTTTTGCAAGCCATTTCTCAAGTAGGTCAGTTTTTGTTATAGCATCCCAAATGATATGTTTTTCGCAAGGAATCTCAATTTCTTCTTCATGACTTCTCGTAATATTATCTTGGGTAACTTGATCATTAGGTGTTTTTTCTTTTTTAGATTTACTTTGTTTTGTTAATTTTGCTGATGATTCGCCAGGATAAGAAACAATATGCAAATCTCTCTGAGGGAAAGGTATTGATATTTCTGCCTTTTGAAATGCCTCATTAATTGCAAAATTGAGGTCACTTTGAGTGGTAAATCGACGGTCAATACGATTAATTCTACAGCGAAGTTCAAAATTAAGCGACGAATCACCAAAACCGATAAATAATGCTCTTGGAGCTGGGGCCCTTCCATCGGTTATCACTTCTGGATGTTCATTTGCAAGAGCTTCCAGAATGTCTCTAACTTTATTTATGTCCGAACCATAAGAAACACCTACATTTACTCGTAATCTTCCTTGAGTATCTCTTAAAACCCAGTTAGTTACTCTTCCAGAAACCAATTGAGAATTAGGAACTAGGACATTTTGATTATCTAAAGTTTCGATTTCTGTAGCTCTTATACTAATTTTTCGAACAAATCCCTCTATATCACCAACTGAAATAAAATCTCCTGTACGAATTGGACGTTCAAAAAGAAGTATTAATCCTGACACGAAGTTGTTTGCTATTTCTTGCATTCCAAAACCAATACCTAGAGCAAGGGCGCCAGAAACAATTGCTAAGCCTCCAAGATCAACACCTGCTTGGGTTAAACCAAAGAGTAGAGCGATAATAAAGCCAGCATATCCAAATAAGGTAATTAATGCTTCCCGCGCTCCACGCTCCATGGCAATATGTTGCAGCCATCTTCTGTCAATCCAGTTTTTCAACCAACCAAGTAGAATGAGAATTGCAGTAAATATTATTATCCCACCAATTAGTTGTGCAGGGACTAATCTGATATTACCGACAGTACCGCCAAGTGTGACAAGTTCAAATAATTGATCTACAGTTGTTCCAGATTCATCCCAGACATAGATTAGGTAGACTATTAAGCTTAACCAAATAATAATATCAGTTATAAGTTGGAAAAAGCCTAGACCTGATATCGATTGATCTTTATTTATGCCAAGTTTTTTTCTTAATGATGAAGCCGTAGGAGTTTCATCTTTTATTAAAAAATCAAAAGTAAAGGAAATAAACCAAAGCAGTATCCAAACAATTAGAAGAGCTAATAATGTTCGAGTTATTCCATGTATTAAATATCCTGCAAAATTTTGGTAGCCAATTAAGACCGCAAGGATACTAACTGAAAGCGCAATAATAGCTAGAGTACGAATTAGTCGAAATCGATCTTTTAAACCAGGTATTTGTCCTAAATAAAGAATTGCATATAGTAGGGAAGTAGCCACAAAAAATAACATTGCAGCCGTTCCCAATACATCTGGAGCAATTAGTCTAATTGTCAACCAATCTGTGCCAAGTAAAACAAAACTTAGAATTAATGAAATCAGTAAGATTTTTAAACGAAAGCGAAGTGGTTGAGCATGATTAGGTATCAGGCCTTCTATATTTGCTGAAGGAGACATCGGGCCTGTTACCCAATCAATAAAAATGTTGCTAATCCCGAATAAAAGAATTCCTAGCGCTATCCGTATAATTAATCTCTCTGCCGAGGGTTCCGCGATTGTTGTGTATAGGATTAAAGTGAAAACTAATCCTATAAGTAGAAATGATGAGTGTTGAATTAAGGTTTTTGGAAATAATAAACGTAATAAAGAGGAACTTTTAAGTTTGCCATTGATAGATGGTTTATTAAATTGATTACGAATAAATACATTAAAACCTGCAGCAATAATGCCTCCAATAACTAATAACCAAAAAAGATGAATAGATTTTAAACCACTAATTAAATTTAAATTATTGGCATCTTTGTATTCATCAATTCTCTGTTTAAGTCGATCAGGAAATGTCAAAATTCCCGTAATTGCGTTATCTGATCTATAAGTAAGGAATTGAGATGATAAAAGATCTTGAGTTTTAGTAATTCGAGCAACAATTATTTCAGCATCATCACGAACACCTGTGCATGAAATCTGTCTAGTTGTTGCCTCATCAAGCAACGTACGAATTTCATTTCGTTGGTCAAATATTTCTGGAGAAACATCTGCATTAATATCACGGAGAAGTTCGAATCTATTTTCAAGGCGATNTCTTTCATTTGTTGATGAATCTATGCATTCGGTTGNATTATTTATAATTTGCAGCGCACGAACTCTAGCGTTTGCTANAAAATTTGCATTGATTTCCTTTGTTACAAGCTGTGAATTTAATGTATCAATTTCTGCTTTTGCCGCAATCGAATTAAAAGCAAATAATTCTTGAGAGTTGGTTTGTGTAGATGCGAATAAGAAAAGACATGCAACTAAAAAAAACGACGAGATAAATTTATTTTTAAAAAATTGGGTACACATCTGATTCATTTAAGCTATTTTACAACATGATTACGTAAAACACCCACACCCTCAACTTCGATTTCTATTATATCCCCTGGCTTCATTGCGGTTGTNCTTCCTGGCGTTCCAGTAAAAATGACATCCCCTGGGTAAAGGGTTACCGTTTGACTAATATGNCTCACAATGGTGTCAACNTCATGAATATGATCTTTTGTTCTCTGTGATTGCATCACNTGTCCATTAAGTTTTGATTGAACAAGAAGATCCTTGAAATTTAGACCTGTAACAATGGCTGGNCCAATGGGACCAAACGTATCNGACGCTTTTCCTCTGAACCATTGCAGGTCATTACTTTGCCAGTTTCTTTCGCTCACATCATTGCCTGCAGTAACCCCAAAAATTGAAGAGCCAGCNTCTTTTGGTGAAACTTTACTTGTAGTTTTTCCAATGACAATAACTAATTCTGCTTCATAGTGAAGATTAGAAGCTCCTTCTGGATAGATGATATTCTCTTCCGGACCTATAATCGAAGTTGGTAGTTTAAGAAATAAAGGAGGATGTTCTGGTAATTGAATGTCGCCTCTGTGGCTATGATAATTATATCCAACCGCGATAACTTTTGAGGGTTCTGCCGGAGCAAGAAATCTTACATTTTCAGTTTTAAAAACTTTTCCTGTTAGCGAGCCATTGTTATAAGGAGCATCTGAAAGTTGATAAATTGTATTTCCATCATGAATTCCATAGCTTGTAATATTGTCTTTTGCAAAACGAACATAACGAATGACTTCTGATTCTATTATGGTTACATTGTTAGAAATATTTGATGAATATATAAACAGCATACCTAGTATCACAAATACCCCCAAAAGTATTTTTGAATTTTTTGCCAATGTTTATATCTCCGTATTTAGATCAAGACTAATGTTTTTGTAGTATGTTAAATATTATAATGATTGGTATCTTAAATAGTAACTTAATAGCGAAATTGATGATCTGCCATGCACTTCAATAAAAAAATAAACCGTAAAAATACAAATTCATTTAAATGGGATGATTATCAGAATCTATTCGGGCATTCTGATTTAATGCCTTTTTGGGTTGCTGATATGGATTTTGCTACTCCTGAGCCAATTCTTGATGCTATACGTGAAAGAACTAAGCATCCAATTTTTGGTTATGAGATCCGTTCGGAAAAGTATTATTGTGCAATTGAAGACTGGGTAAGAAGGCGCCATAACTGGAGCATTGATAGAGAATGGTTGACGTTTTGTCCTCCCAGTACAATTGTTGGAATATATGGGCTGTTAAACGCTTTAACTTTTGAGGGGGATAGCATTATTATTCCTACTCCTAATTATGGCCCATTATTAAACCTCGTTAAGGATAATCAGCGGGAGTTAATTACATCCCCTATGCGTGAAACACAAGGAATGTTTTTCATAGATCTAGATGATATTGAAAATAAAATTCAAACGAATTCTAAGATGATTATTTTGAGTAGCCCGCATAATCCGACAGGTCGAGTATTTAAAAAAAGCGAGATCGATGATTTATCTGAACTTGCAAATAAATATAAATTAATAGTTATATCTGATGAAGTTCATAGTGATTTAGTGTTACCAGGTTTTAAGCATATTCCCTTCGGAAAAATAATGAAGCATCAATCTGTTACAATTATTTCTCCAAATAAATCGTTTAATACTGCAAGTATCCCTCAATCCACATTTATCATTCCAAATGAAAATATTCGTGAAAAATTTAAAGATTATTTAGAAACAACACAATTAAATCATGACGCTTCATTTGGTTCGGTTGCCATGATTGCTGCATATTGTCATTGTGAAGAGTGGTTAGATGAATTGCTTAGTTATATTCATGGTAATCATAAAATTGTTCAAAACTATTTTGAAAAGAATTTTCCCAAAGTTAAAAAAACTTATGCTGAGGGGACTTACCTTGCTTGGCTTGATTGTAGAGCTTTAAATATGAGTGATAATGAAATAAAGAAGCGACTTGTTGAGAAAGGTGGTATTGGATTATATGGAGGCGATTATTTTGGTATGGAGACTGAAGGTTTTTTTCGAATGAATATTGCTTGTTCACGAGAATTTTTAATAAAAGGTCTTAAAGCAATCAAAAAAGCACTGTCCTAATTTCCAGAAATAATTCTTTATTTTTTACTTATGGCTTTCCTTCAAACAGGGGGTCAAATTTCTCCAATGTGGCTCCATTCTCTGTGCATAAGGCGTACCGAGATGTGTCATTATTCGAATAGAGTGCTACTCCAGCATAATCACCGACTTTATTGATGATATAAAAACTAACATTAAAATTTGGTAACCCGCGTTTGTTAAGAAGTCTTTTTTCAATAGTATTCTCATGAATTCTTTTTAAAGCTGACATACCAGCATCTTTCGGAGTTTTTCCCCGCCGCATTTCTTCTACAATGAGATATGAGCATAAACCATACAAATTTGCTTCACCCCGTCCTGTTGAGCCGGCAGCACCAAAGCTCCCATCAACATATAGCCCAGCCCCTAATATTGGGGAATCGCCAACACGACCAGGAATTTTCCATGCAAGCCCACTAGTGGTTGTGACGCCACAAATTTCACCCTTGTTATTAACTCCATTACAATTAATGGTTCCATAGTATTCAGTCTCATCGATTAGTCCGTCTCGAATCATTTCCATGCCAGCTTTATGACCAGCTTGCTCTCTTTTGCTAGGATCAAGATAATGACTGGGGTCAATTCTTCTTTTCCATTCAAGCCACATATTGCGTGATTTTTCAGTATTCAGATCATTTTCAATTTCGAATCCAATAGTTTTTGCAAAATTTTGCGCTCCTTGNCCGACAAGAAGATGATGATCTGTAAGTTCCATTACAGCTTTTGCTACAAGCGATGGTTTACGGATNCCTTCAAGCGCGCCTACACCACCGGCTTGTTTTTTAGGTCCATGCATACAACATGAGTCAAGCTGTACAACACCATTTGCATTTGGTCTTCCTCCATAGCCAACACTGGCATCTTCAGGATCGAGTTCTACAATATTAACGCCTGCGATTAAAGCATCTAATACATCTTCTCCATTTGTAATTTTCTCAAATGCCGTTTCAACGCAACTTAATTTCCCACCATTTTTTATGGTATAGCCATTTCTTGATGCAACCACTACAGGCTTTGATTTTCCTGTAAAAACTGCTGGCGCTTTTCCAAACGCATCATTTAAAGTAACTGAAGTAAGTCCAGCGGCAGCNCTGGATACGAAAAAATCTCTTCTGTTTAATTTTTTACTCATGTTTTTTTTCCTAAGTTAATATATTTTAGGATATGCTATGCAAATCTCTCTAGCACTAAAATATGGAGAATATAATGAAGTATACAATAGTAGGTCTCAGTTTANTTTTATTAGGGTTATTTAATATAGGAACTGTAAGTAGTCACCACTCAGTGTTCGCTGAGTATGATATCAATGGTTCGATAACTATTAAAGGTGTAGTTACTGAAGTTTGGTTTAAAAGCCCCCACGTTAGATTTTTCGTTGAAGTAATGGATTCNGAGGGGAGCAAAGTGATCTGGAATACGCATGGACATAACCCAGCAATGTTAAGAAGAGCAGGCTGGACAAGAGATACATTAAGAGCAGGAGAAAAAGTTGTTATGTCAGGCGATCCAACGTATGACGGATCACCAAAAATGTTTGTTCGAACAATAACTCTAAGTGATGGGACTGTTTTGCATAATAAAGTTCCGGGAGTGAATTGATGAATATGAAAAGAATACTAAATTTTCTCTTAATCTTATTTGTATTCAATAATTATATTTTTAGCATTACTTTGGCATCAGAGAAAGATTTCATTGGTGATTGGCGTCTCACAATTAATCAGGTTTCCGGGGGCAAGCGAACCCAAGATGGTCTGTTAAAAATTCGTCATCAGAATGGGAAAAACATTGCACATGTACAAGGAGGACCTGTAAGAATAAAGATCAATGGAAATAACATTGAGATGGCTATTGATGATTGGACAGGAGCGGGGATGCCTTTTGAAAGATATTATAAAGGCAGTTTAAATGAAAATTCAATGAAAGGTGAATTTGGTCCTGAATCNCCCATGACTGAAAAACAAAAAGAACTATGCGCAAAAATCCCCTTAGGATGTCCACATCCAAAAGGTACGTGGAGCGCTGTACCATATGAGAATAAAAAAACAACTTCATCTAAAGCGAAACCTATTGATTTCACAGGAAGATGGTCACCAGCTGGCAGCGGTCTGCGGCGATGGACTGTTGACTTAACTGAGNCCGCAAANCAATGGAATGAAGATTTTGATGTCGAGTTAGATTTACCAAGGCAACGCTGCATTTCTTCAGGNCTCGTCAATAATTTCGGCAGTACTCCAGAAATTTATCAGGACAATAAAAAAGTAACGATGATATTTAGTTCTGGAATAAGGAGGATATACTTAGATGATAGGAAACCACCTGAGTTTTCTGATTGGTATCCTCTGGGGTTTTCGCACGGGCACTGGGAAGGATCAACCCTCGTNGTTGAGACAACACATCTTATGCCATCCGTTCGTGGCTTTATGGGAGATCCAGTTTCAGAAGATGCCCGTGTTGTTGAGAGGTATTCCATAGATGAAGAGGGAATATTACATGGTCATATGACATTGTATGATCCGATATATTATAAGGTACCGCCTATCAGAACTGCTAAGTGGAGAAAAAACGAGGACAAAACTGTTGTNTTTCCATTGCTATGTGATCCTGACTCTTTTTATAGAGAAATCTATAACGAAGGTAAATTTGATGAATATATAAAAAGGTATCATAGAAGATACTAGAACTAATAAAAATAAATTATTGATTAATATATAATTTAAGTTTACTTGGAGTCAATAAAATGAAAACAATGAAGGGCCCTGCTGTTTTTCTTGCTCAATTTGCAGGTGATGAATCACCGTTTAATTCTTTAGAATCCATTGCAAAATGGGCAGCTAACTATGGTTTTATTGGCGTACAGATTCCTAGCTGGGATGCCAGGCTTTTTGATCTTGAAAAAGCAGCTTCAAGTAAGACATATTGTGATGATATATGTGGTATTTTAAAAACCCACGGGATTGTTATTACAGAATTATCTACCCATATTCAAGGTCAGTTAGTTGCCGTCCATCCAGCATATGACAGTCTCTTTGATTCTTTCGCTACTCCAGAAGTTAGAAATGATCCTAAATTACGTCAACAATGGGCCGTTGATCAATTGTATCTTGCTGCTAAAGCCTCAAAAAACCTTGGTTTGACTGAGCATGTTACATTTTCTGGGGCACTAGCTTGGCCTTATCTTTACCCATGGCCGCAAAGACCAGCTGGGTTAGTAGAATCAGCATTTGATGAACTTGCAACTCGATGGCTACCGATTTTGAATGCTTTTGAAGAAGCAGGCGTGAATTTATGTTATGAAATACACCCAGGTGAAGACCTGCATGATGGTATTACTTTCGAGATGTTTCTTGAACGTGTTAATAATCATCAGCGTTGTCAAATGTTATATGACCCAAGTCATTATGCGTTACAAGCCTTGGATTACTTACAGCACATAGATATATATCATGAAAGAATAAAAATGTTTCATGTTAAAGATGCTGAACTTAACCCAACTGGACGTCAGGGTGTTTATGGAGGTTATCAGCCTTGGATTGATAGGGCTGGGCGGTTTAGGTCTTTAGGCGATGGTCAAATTGATTTTAATAGTATTTTCTCTAAATTTGCTCAGTATGATTTTGACGGATGGGCAGTATTAGAGTGGGAGTGCTGTTTAAAACACCCTGAAGATGGAGCAAAAGAAGGTGCTAAATTTATACGTGATCACATTATACATGTAACAGATCAAGCGTTTGACGATTTTGCTGGTGCAGACACAGATGATAAGACCAACAAAACTTTATTGGGAATAGATCAATAATGAGTGCCATTAAACCTATTCGTCTCGGAATGGTTGGCGGAGGTCGGGGAGCCTTTATTGGAGAAGTTCATCGTATAGCTTCTAGACTAGATAATAAATATTGTTTTTGTGCTGGCGCTTTATCATCTGACCCTAAAAAATCGAAACTTTCCGGTATTGAGTTGGGGCTTGATGAGGACAGGTCTTATGGTACATATGAAGAAATGATCCAAGGCGAATCGATGCGAGATGATCGAATTGAAGCTGTATCGATTGTAACTCCAAATAATATGCATTTTCCTATTGCTAAGAAATTCTTAGAAGCAGGTTGTCATGTTATCTGTGATAAACCTATGACCATATCGAGAGATGAGGCAGACCAACTTATTAATTTAGCGAGCAAGCAGAATCTTATTTTAGCCGTTACCTATAATTATAGCGGCTATCCCATGATTAGACAGGCCCGCGCCATGGTTAAAAACGGAAAACTTGGAAAAATTAGAGTGGTGCAAGGTGAATATTCACAGGATTGGTTGTCTGAGCCGATAGAAAGAGACGGACAAAAACAAGCCTATTGGAGGACTGATCCAGAGCAATCAGGTATAGGTGGTTGTGTTGGCGATATAGGAACGCATGCTTATCATTTAATTTGTTATGTTAGCGGGCTAAAGGCAGAGGCATTATGTGCCGATATCTCTACATTTGTTAATGGTAGGCAACTCGATGATAACGCAAATATTTTATTGCGATTTAAAGACAACGCAAAAGGTATGATTTGGGTCAGCCAAGTGGCAGTTGGCAATGAAAATAATTTAAAAATAAGAATTTATGGGGAGAAAGGGGGNCTAAGTTGGAATCAAGAAAATCCCAATGAACTAATTTTTTCACCTCTTAACAAATCATCAAAAAGAATTACTAGAGGTGGTTCTGACGTCTTACTCGAGGCTTCAAAAATCACAAGAATACCCGCAGGTCATCCCGAAGGCTATCTTGAAGGTTTTGCAACTATCTATTCAGAGATAGCAGAGTCAATCATTGCAGCTAGAAATGGAAATATTGCAAATGAAATGGTTGATTATCCATCTGGTGAAGATGGAATGAGAGGTGTAATTTTTATAGAATCAGTTGTTAATTCAAGTGCCGCCGGCTCAGTTTGGGTAAATCTTTAAGGCATTTTTTTTGGCAGAAATTTTTTTCTATATGCATACAACGATCCATAGCAAATAAATAGTATCCCAGGAAGAAGGCTTATTCGTTGTATTACATCAGTTCCAACTGAATTATCTAGGTATCTACCCATTAAAGGTAATACTATCGAAACAGATAACATACCCAATCCCCCCATAATTGATAGTCCAAAAGCGCCACTTTCAGGGATATTTTTAGAAATAAATGCTAGCGTTGTAGGCCAGAAAAAAGTAATACCCATGGCAAAAATCCCTGCCGCAAAGAAAACAAAATTACCTGTTGCAATGGAGAGAAGTTGTAGACCTAAAAAAGAGAAAAGCGCTGAGAACCATAACATGCCAATCGTGCTTAATTGATTTGCAATTGGCCCCGCATAATACCTGCCAATCATCATTACCCCATTAATAAAAGCTAGCACCAGCAAAGCGTTGACGCCTGTTTCTTTCAATAAGGATTCTATTCGTTGGGTTGTTCCTAATTCTGTAGCGGCTGAGAGTAGCATACAAATGGCTATAAAAAGATAAAGTGGTTTGAAGAGACTCTTTAGTGAATCAGAAGTGCTTATACCCATTTCTGCTCTTTCTGTGATTGGAAAAGATTGCCCTTTGAACATGTATCCATAAATTATGAGAGGTATAAATAGTGAAGCCACTATGAATTGCCAAGATAAATTCGCAATATCCATTATGAAATAACCAGTAATTGATCCAACCACGATTCCAGCTGGCCACCATAAGTGAAAACGATTGAGCATTTTAGTTTTTTGATCTGGGTACATACTTGCAACCATCGGATTGCATACAGCCTCAACCATACCATTTCCAAGTCCCATCATAATGGTAGCAGTGAATAAAGACGTTAGATCAGAAGCTAATAATGTTAGGACGATACCAATAGTGTGGAAAAAAAATGCTATCCACATACCTTTCTTCATTCCGAGAAAATCAACAATAGGACCTCCGATAATCATTGCGAGAGTAAACCCCCAAAATGCTGGCATAAAAGCATAACCAATTTGTTCTAGAGTAAGACCTGCTCCAGTTGGCCCAAAAACTGTCTCAAGTCTTGCACGAATCGCAAAAGTCATCGCGGTTAACAATAAGGAAATACAACTCGCTGCAAACAAACGATTTTTATTAATTTGATTCATAATTTTTTATCATACCTTTTTAAAACGATTTGGAAGAATTTTGTGCTATAAAAAAGAATTTTTATTTAGTGATATTTTATTGCTTCAACACAGAGCATTAGCTATCTTTCATACTTAATATATAAAATTGTAATTGAAAATGTTTATAACAAGAAGAAAATTACTAACATCACTTGCAGCATTAATTGCTACGTCAAATATTTATGCAGATAAATCATTTCAGAAACAATACCGAAAGGCCTTAAGCGGGCTGGCATGTAATATGGAATCGTGGTGGACAGATTTAGATTTTTTGAAGCGCTTTGAAAAGGCAGCTGAAGCAGGTTTCAGTGCTGTAGAATTTTGGGATTATAGAAAAGAAAGCCGCAATATGAATNCTGTGGCAAATTTAGCGCAATCTTTGAATCTCGATATTATCCANTTTACCGCTTGGCAAGCCCCCAGTCTTGCAAATAAAAAAAANCATATCGCATTTTCTGAGGCAATAAAAAATGCTGTTGAAAATGCTATTNTGCTGAATGCNCCGATGTTTACTGTNGTAGGGCATCAAAAATATGGAATGATGNCTCAAGANGAGAGTCTTGCAAATTTATTAATCGCNTTAGAAAAAGTNATACCTATTCTAGAAGATGGCANAAAAATGCTAATACTCGAACCATTTAATCCAATTGATCATCAAGGNCATTTTCTGAATGGATCAGCCGATGCNTTGAAAATCTGNAGAGAAATTAANTCTCCCTTTATTAAGATCAATTGGGATCTNTATCATATGCAATTAACTGAAGGTAATNTAATTGCGAATNTGGATGATGGTATNGANCAAATNGGTTATATACAGATAGCTGATGTCCCNGGCCGGNATCANCCTGGAACNGGNGAATTAAATTATNAGTTTATTTTTAANGCTATCAATAAAATTGGNTATAGNGGNCCNATAGGACTNGAATGTTGGCCAAAAAATAATGATGAAGAAACTGCTATTTCAGATATTATTGCTNCACGCCACATTTAACACTTAAATATNTTTTTAGATAATAATGATATGGACTTAACATCAAAATACCTTACNAGAAGAAAAGCAATTAAAAGNACNGTAATGCTTCTTGGCGGGAGTATTGCANCAGTACAATTAGGGCCGCTAATAAAACGCGTNGANGCAATTGAGCTNGACTACAAACTGAAATTCTTAAATCAANATCAATTTGATATGANAAAAAGAATNGCAGATATCATAATTCCTGAATCAGATACACCNGGCGCNCTATCCGCNAATNTCCACCAATTTATTGACATAATGCTNCATGGNTGGGCCTCACCAAAAACTCAAGATAAATTCATACAATATTTTAGTAATATNGATCAGCGTAGCAAGAGTAATTTNGGTAAAAATTTCTCTGATCTTAATCGNCAACAACAGTTTCAATTNCTTNNGAAACTAGATAAAGAATCATTTNCNGATATCAGTTCTAATGTTTTTTTTAAAGAATTTAAGGCTTTGATTATCTTTAGTTACTACTCATCCGAAGAGGGCGCTTCAATAGAATTAAAATATGATCGAATTCCAGGGGNATANGCAGAATGTATACCATTGGATTCAGTGGGAAGAAGTTGGTCTACTTAGCAATTTGATAACTAATTTATGAATAAAAATATACAACATGATTTTGANGCCATAGTAGTAGGNTCTGGNATATCGGGTGGATGGGCTGTAAAAGAACTTGCTGAAAGAGGCTTGAAAACATTNTTACTNGAAAGNGGNCCAGAGATTACTCATAGAAAAGATTACACAGGAGAAAGTAAAGCTCCCTGGGAAATGNCNTTTGGAGGTCGCATACCAGAAGAAGAAACTGATCGNGATTATTTTATTCAAAAACAATGTTATGCCCTAGAAGGNNCNACAAAAAAGTTTTTTGTTAACGATCGAATTAATAAATATGTTTNTCCANANAACAAACCTTTCAGTTGGATTAGGGGTTATCAATTAGGAGGTCGATCCCAGTTATGGTATAGACAGAGTTACCGATTGAGTGATATCGATTTTGAAGCAAATAAGAAGGACGGTTATGGCGTTGATTGGCCTATTCGCTACCAAGATATAGCTCCATGGTATGACCATGTAGAAAAATTTGCAGGTATCAGCGGTAGTCATGAAGGTCTAACTCAATTACCAGATGGTATATTTTTGCCAGCTATGAAAATGAATTGTGTTGAAACCGATGCAAAGAAAAAAATTGAGCAGGCATTTCCTATGCGTAAAATGATAATAGGAAGATGTGCCCACCTTACAAAACCAACAAAAGAACATTTAGCTCTTGGGAGAGGTAAATGTCAGAATCGCAACGAATGCGAAAGGGGGTGTTCCTTTGGCGCATCTTTTAGTTCACTCTCAGCTACATTGCCAGCAGCCAAACGAACNGACAACTTAACTATTGTTACTGATGCTATTGTACATAANGTTCTATATGATAATTCACTAAAACGNGCCACGGGAGTGCAAATTATTGACGCAAATACTAAAGAATATCGTCAGTATAATGCCCGCATAATTTTTTTATGCGCCTCAACATTAGGATCAACACAAATTATGTTAAATTCAAAATCTGAGGATTTTCCTAATGGCTTAGCTAATACTAGCGGTACTTTAGGGAAGTATCTTATGGACCATATTTTTATGTCCGGTGCNAGGGGCGAACATCCCGGTTATCAAAATAAGTANTATTCAGGTAGAAGACCGAATGGAATCTATATACCAAGATATCGAAATATAGCTGAAAAAGATGAACGNTTTCTCCGAGGTTATGGATTTCAAGGTGGCGCATCTAGACCAAGCTGGAATCGAGGGTTTACCACTGAAGGTATTGGTATTGAATTAAAAAATAAACTCCAACAACCAGGCCCATGGAATTTTAGTCTCGGTGGATTTGGAGAAATGCTTCCTGACAAAAGGAATCATGTTTGGTTAGATAAAAATAGGAGAGATCAATGGGATATACCTCTATTAAACATTGAATGCGAGCTACGNCAAAACGAATTCAACATGCTGAAAGCGATGGCTGATGATGCTGAAGATATGCTAGAAGCTGCCGGTATAATAAATATCGATAAATATAATGAAGATGCTCCACCTGGACTTGCTATCCATGAAATGGGGACAGCTCGCATGGGTCATGATCCTAATACTTCTGTTCTTAATAAGTTTAATCAGGCTCACGATATNCCCAATCTTTTTGTTACCGACGGATCCTCAATGAGTTCATCCGCCTGTCAGAATCCTTCATTAACTTACATGGCATTAACTGCAAGAGCATCCGCCAGTGCAGTTGAGATGCTAAAAGAAGGAAAATTATGAAATATTTAGATAATAAACATNCTTTGATGCGNCGAGANTTTTTANTNGGAATGCTCGGTACTGNTTTTTTACAAGGGTGTAATAATGAANCCCGTGATTTTTCTGAAACTCAATTAATTTCAACAGATAATGTTGGAATTCAACTTTATACAGTTCGNGATCGTATGGCTGTAGATTTCAGAAAAACCCTTCATCAAATAGCCGAAATAGGTTATAAAGAAGTCGAATTTGCAGGGTATTTCGAAAATTCACCNAAAGAGGTTTACGGTATTTTGTCCGAAGAAGGGCTTCTTTCTCCATCCACACACATTCCTGTAGAGTTTATTGAGAATGCTCCTAGTAAAGTAATAGATACAGCTTTGACTATAGGTCATGAGTATATCGTCATGGCNTGGATTGAACCGCAGAACCGGACACTAGAAAAATATAAAGAATATATCGANCTTTTCAATCTATTTGGAGATCAATGTAAGAAAGCAGGAATAAAATTCGCCTACCATAATCATGATTTTGAATTTGAAGTGATTAATGGAGTAAGACCGATGGACCTCCTATTAGATACAACCGATAAAGATCTTGTATCNTTTGAATTAGATTTATATTGGATTACCAAAGGCGGAGGAGATCCAATTGAATATATTAAAAAATATCCAAAAAGATTCCCAATGTGGCATATTAAAGANATGGCNANCGATGCCTCAATGACAGATGTTGGTGAAGGAATTATTAATTTTGAACAAATATTTAAATACAAAGATTTATCAGGTNTAGAACATTACTTTATTGAACGGGACGATCCCTCTGATTCTCTTGTGACCGCGAAGAAATCTTTTGATGCGATTATAAAACTAGATATTTAGAAATTATTATTCCGCTACCTTCGAAATTATAATTTATGAAAAATTCAAATNTTNCAATTATTGGATCCGGTATTAATGGTTTAGTTGCNGCTAATTACCTACAACGAAATGGTTGCAAAGTAACCNTAATAGAAAGNAAACCAACGGTTGGCGGTGCATGTGTTTCAGAGTTGATGTCATTTGGCGGAACNCAACAAAAATACGCACTTGGCGCANCAGTNCTAGGGTTAATGCAAAAATTTGTCTATGAGGAAACTGGCCTCTCAACTNTTCTTCAATCTTTTGCNCCTGACCANCCTAAAATAATTTATTTTCCGGGTGACANCGANCCAACCTTGATCTACAGGGATCCATCACAACTTGATCAAGAGTTCTCCAAAAAATGGGGTGAAACTGGGGATGTAGAAGCATTTCGTGTAGANGAAGGGCGTGTTNTTAAGTTTCTTCAAGATGGNTATAAAGCNGCTAGAACCCCAACATTAAGTGATGCTCGAAACAATCTAGGCGNAACATTGACGAAACTATGGATAACTGGAGATGCTAAGTCACTTTTAGATCATTATTTTACGAGTGAACGGGCGAAAATATATATGGCAATGAATGTTTCAGAAAGCGGCCCCGTATCCTTGAGTGATCCTTATTCCGCATTTACCATGCCATTGATGAGCTCGGGTTCAGTTTTTGATGGGTATTATGGTTTTGTTAAAGGAGGGATATGGAAAATTACAGAAAAGTTAAAAGATATCAATCAAGCATTGGGAGTTCAGACGCATTTATCTAGTGAAGTTGTTTCAATAGATCTAAAAAATAATCTCCTCATTTATAAGAACGGCAATAGAGACAAGAAACTCGGTTTTGATTTTATTATATTTGGCACAGATCCTTTAACTGCAAACAAACTTTTAGGNAANNCCAACCAAACCGAAGAAATCAAAAATACTCGTGTCAGGGGGAGTAGTGGAAANCTCAATATGATGTTTAAAAATCCAATACGTTGGAAATATNAGTCTAAATATGAAAATCCAGATTCTGCATTTAGATTTTTGTTTTCGGTCGATAGCCTTCAAGAGTTCGAGCGCGCCACGCTAAAAGTATTGGATGTTGATGTTGATTATGAGCCAGGTTACGTGCAAATTTATTGCGAAGGTGCAGCCATGAGACATATGAATTACATAGAGCCTTTCGATAGATTAGCTATTTTCTTTAAAAATCTTTCCCTTAATAAGGAAGGTGATGATCTCCCTCATATTGAAAACCAGCTTAAAGAATATGTTTTTAGATATATAGAAAATCCAGAGGATTGTGTATGGACGCGATTACTGACCCCAATGAATTTAAAAAATCTTTTTTATTTTCCAGGCGGCAATCTTGATCATACGATGCTGACAGAAGGTCAGACGTATTTTGATCGAACTTTCTCATCAGACCCAGAAAATAACTTTTATCGTTTTGGTGAACTTGAAAATGTTTACCTTTGTGGTGCCGGTGTTTATCCGTGTGGTTCGGTAACGGGTACACCAGGGTACATGTGCAGCCAACAACTACTCCGAAAAATGAATGGAAGCAGTTGATATATCTTTTTTACTGATTTTCAAACTTGTGACTATTCATCTTTACTACTACACTTTATAATCACGATATTCTCAATGAAAAATAGGACAAATCATGTCAAGACATAATGCGTTACGAATGTTTGGTCGATCGGGAAACCCAGCTTTAAGTGATGCCACCTTCAGAAAAGAGGGCGCTGCTATAGGTAAAGTTATGACCCTTCAAGGGACAGTTAATAAAACAGGTATATTGTTGGCCTTATTAGTTATCTGTGCTTTTTATACATGGAATATATTTTTCCAAACTGGAAATCCAGCTGCCGTTATGCCACTAGCGCTTGGCGGGGCGATAGGCGGACTTATTTTTGCTCTTATCACCATTTTTAAAAAAACTTGGGCAGGAATAACTGCTCCCATATATGCTGGTTTAGAGGGCTTATTTCTTGGTGGAATTTCTGCTATTTTTGAAGCGCAATACCCTGGAATAGTTATTCAAGCTACGGGTTTAACGCTTGGTACACTAGCATCACTATTATTACTTTATAAAATGGGCATCATTAAACCTACTGAAAATTTTCGCCTTATGATTGTTTCTGCGACGATGGGGATAGGGATTCTTTATCTAATCAGTTTTGTTATGAATATGTTTGGTTCAACCGGCATTGGTTTCATTCATTCCAACGGTTTGTTTGGTATCGGTTTTAGTCTCTTTGTTGTTGCCATCGCGGCACTTAATCTGGTTCTTGATTTTGATTTTATTGAACAGGGCGCAGAACAAGGTGCACCAAAATACATGGAATGGTTTGGAGCGTTCGCCTTAATGGTCACTCTAATATGGCTATATTTAGAAATGTTGAGACTGCTCGCTAAACTAAGAAGCCGTTAGTGGATTTTAATACCTTTTTCTTTGGAGCGATTATCATTTTGTCGTTAGTGATTTTCTTTTATATTGGAAAATTTAGAGCTTCAGAAAAACAAAGAAATCGAGATGATCGAATAAGCTGGCAAAACAACCGTTTTGGTTTTCTTAAATTATTGATTTGGGTAATGGTATCTGTTTTAAGTATCGCTCTTCTAGCTAGGATGTTTGTTTTTACGCCTAAAACAACGGAACCAACTCATGGCGGAGAGGGAGGGATTCGAACCCTCGAAGGGCTATGAACCCTTGCTGGTTTTCAAGACCAGTGCATTCAACCGCTCTGCCACCTCTCCAGTCTTATAAATAAAGCGTTTCAGCAATTTAATCGTTGGACTATGTTATCAAATTAGACATGATTCTGAAAAAATATTACTGACACAAGCACTGCAGTATAGAGATAATCAATCTGATTAGCCGTACTTTACTGATATAATTGAAAAAAAAGTGGTTATTTCAATTCTATTATGTGAACATTGGGAGCTGAAAAAGTTTTAATGTACAAAATAACGAGTTTTTTGGAGAACTTTCATGAAAAGTAATTTTTATAGGGTAGTTGTTGCCACGGTATCGCTTTTTTTCTTTCCTACATTAGTAGCGCAAGAATCAAATCAAAATGAAGATACCACTGTGCTTGAAGAGGTAACTGTTGTTGGATCCCAAATAAGAGGAGCCAAAATTTCAGGAGCCCTTCCTGTATCAATTTTTGATTTTTCAGATATTGAAGCTATCGGTGTTGATTCTGGCGATGAGTTATTGGAAAACATCGTTGAAAATGGCATGAATTTCTTTACTGAAGCTGAAGATGCCTCAGGTGGAGTAAACGCCGGAAGAGGAGATATGGGTGCTTACAACCTAAGAAATATGGGAGTGGGTAACACTTTAACTTTACTTAATGGCCGAAGGTTAGTTAATTCTCCTGGATACCAGACAGAATTATTGGGTGGAGATTATGTGCCAACCATGACCGTTAATTCTAATTTAATTCCTGTTTATGGTCTCGATAGAATGGAAATTTTACGAGATGGCGCTTCAGCTATTTATGGTGCAGATGCCGTGGCCGGAGTTGTCAATAACGTTATCCAAAAAGATTACGAAGGCTTTATGATGAGAACTAAGATAGGTTCTTACCAACACTTTGATGCTCAAGATACAACTTTTTCAGGCAAGTTCGGCAAAAATTTCAATGATGGCGCGACCAATATAAGCGTCTTTTTCGATGTTTATAATAGAGACAGAATTAATGCATCGGAAGATGCAAGATGGGGAGCCGGTGATCACAGACCCTTTCTAAAGACAAGCTCTCCTTGGTACGATGGCCCTGGTACGAAGAAGTGTAGCTCCGAATGGACTGGCACAGAAAAGGAAGTATTACCAGGCGAATGCGACTTTAGAAATACCAGCTCTCATGCCTTGTATGGTCAATTTGATATGAAAGACAGTAAGGAACATGGATCTGGAAGTGGCTCTCCTTACCCGGAATATGATCGGGTTTTCAACGATTCAAACGGTGAATTTGAAATCTTCCCTCTAGGTGATGGTCGTTGCAGTAATCGATCCAGTCAAGGTGGAGAAGTATTTGATACTGGATACGGAACTTGTATTGCCCAAGATGGAAATGGTACCGAGCGCTATAATTTTTGGGGAGGCACTGATACCAGAGGAGACTTAAAAAGGAATAATATTTTCGTTTTTTTAAAC
>PBBK01000009.1 GCA_002717685.1 Gammaproteobacteria bacterium
ATAAATACCAGCACACTGATAGCCGTTATGAATGAAAAAAGGGTAATAAAAAAATTTGAAATCATATAGATATATCACATTAAGTTTTAATTAACTTCATAGGTTAAATAAAACAATGCCGGCAGCAAAAAAAGGAGAAGTCGATGTCATGCTATCGATTCTATCTAAAAGTCCTCCATGCCCCGGAAAAATAGAACCACTATTTTTTAATCCTACATTCCTTTTAAAAACACTAATAGTAAGATCACCTACAATTGACAATACCGTAATTGCAAAACAAAATGGAATTAAAATTAATAAATCAATTTCTCCTAAGTACCCATACAATGATGTTGATACCAATACAGCAAAAAACCCGCCCAATACTCCTTCCCATGTTTTTCCAGGGCTAATTTTTGGAAAAAGTTTCAATTTACCGAAAAATTGTCCTGAAAAAAAAGCACCTATATCTGCAATCCAAATTAATAGAAAAAACATAATAAATTTTTGGATATCCAATTGGTATAAATAGTCAATAGCAATATATGAAGGTAGTAAAATTAAATAACCAGAAATCCAAACCATATAATTAGATATATTTGTTGGGGAAAAAAATATCCGCAAGATGACAATTATCCACCATATGAGAGCAAGATATAGTAATAATTGATATACCAAATCGTTTGGTAAAATAAGATAAAAAAATATCTGAAAGCACCCAAAAAGAAAGACGAAAAAGTATCTTCTTCTAACTACTGGAAAGTTAAAAAATTTAGAAAATTCCCACGCTGCATAAAGAAAAAATAATGCTATGAATATCTGGATGAAAAGGGATGACGCAAAAAACAACATTAAACCTAGTAAGGCTAAAGATATTATTCCCGTAAGCACTCTTTCCTTAATCATTTCTAATAGATTCTATTCTATTTCTCTGTCTGTATAGCCAAAACGTCTTTTGGTTGTTTTAAATTGTTGTATGAATTCATCAAAATGATGAGATTGAAAATCTGGCCATAAAACATTTGTAAAATATATTTCAGTGTACGCAAGATCCCATAGAAGAAAATTACTTACCCTATTTTCTCCGCCAGTTCTTATTAAAATGTCTGGGGCAGGTATATTAGACAAAGAAAGATGATCTGAAAAAGTTTTTTCATTTATATCTGATAAGTTAAGATCGTCTTTCTCAATTCTGGTCGCTATTTTTCTTGTTGCATTTACAATATCCCAACGTCCTCCGTAAGCAAGAGCCGTTGTCAGGGTTAAACCTGTATTTTTTGAAGTTTTTTCTTCACTGCCATTAATTAATTGAATTAGTCCATTTTTTAACTTTTGACGTGACCCAATGAATTTAAGTTTCACATTATTCCTATGAAGATCGTCAAGTTCTTTATCCAGAGAGGATATAAAAAGCCTCATTAACTGATTTACTTCTTTCCCTGATCTGCTCCAGTTTTCAGTGCTAAAAGCAAATAATGTTAGATAAGATATGCCTTTTTTTGCCGCATGTTTAACAATTTTTTTTACAATAGAAACTCCAGTTTGATGCCCAAATCTCCTCGTCTTTGACTGACACATAGCCCAACGACCGTTACCATCCATAATAATTGCAACGTGTTCAGGAATATTTCCATTAGATTTTTTAATCAAGTGTTTATTCATATTCTTTAATAAAATTTGAATTAAGATTTATATCTCCATTAAATCTTTTTCTTTTTCGTTTAAAATATTATCAATTTCTTTGATATATTTATCGGTCAACACTTGGATAGCATCTTCAGCGCGATGCTCATCGTCTTCGCTAATTATTTTTTCTTTGAATAAATCTTTAATATCACTAATGGCGTCCCTACGAATATTTCTTATGGCAATACGTCCGCCCTCGGCTTCGTGTTTAACCACTCGGATCAAGTCCTTTCTACGTTCTTCTGTTAATGCTGGAAGTGGTATTCGAATTATTGTTCCTGCTGTAGTTGGATTCAGGCCTAGATCAGAATCCACAATTACTTTTTCAATAATCTGCACCATTTCTTTTTCCCATGGAGACACCTTTAGTGTCCTAGAGTCTTCAACATTAATATTAGCAACCTGATTTAAAGGTACTTGGCTTCCATAATATTCTACTGTTATATGATCAAGTAGACTGGTGTGCGCTCTACCGGTCCTAATCTTAGTAAATCCATTTTTTAATAAGAGAGCACTTTTGTTCATACGTTCAGATGCATCTTTTTTAATTTCTTCGATCATTTATTACCTCCTAAATACTCTAATGCCCAACCAATGTTCCTACCCGTTCATTTGTCATGGTATTTATGAGTGCATCTTTTTCTATTAAATTAAATACTCTTAGTGGCAAATTATTATCTCTACATACTACAACTGCTGTAGCATCCATAATATTCAATTTTTTATTTAATACCTGATCATAAGATATTTTTTCAAAGAGTGTAGCATTTTTATCTTTTTTAGGGTCTGAATCGTATACACCATCAACCATTGTTGCCTTTAGTAGTACATCAGCTCCAATCTCAATAGCACGAAGGCTAGCGGCAGTATCAGTTGTAAAAAAAGGATTCCCTGTGCCCGCAGCAAGTATAATAATTCTATTTTTCTCAAGATGTCTTATTGCTCTTCTTCTAATATAATCTTCACAAACCTCATGAATTTGGAGGGCAGACATCACTCTAGCATCAACATCAATTGATTCCAAAGCATCCTGCAGTGCAAGGGAATTGATTACTGTAGCTAACATCCCCATATGATCTCCAGTAACTCTATCCATCCCTGATTCTGATAATCCTGCTCCTCGAAAAATATTGCCTCCCCCTATTACCAATGCAATCTGAATACCCAAGTCCTTAACCTGAGATATCTCACTAGCAATTCTGTTTATAACTTTAGGGTCAATACCATAATCAAAATCTCCCATCAGGGCTTCGCCACTGAGTTTAAGTAATATTCTTTTGTACAAAATAGGTGATTTTTTCATTTTTTTAAATCAAGTTTATATTATTCATTTTTTATTTTCTGTTATCTGGTTTATAACCTCTTTAACAAAATCATTTTCTTTTTTTTCAATTCCTTCACCAACTTCATATCTAAAAAATTTAGAAACTATCACATTAGCATTTTTTAAAATTTCTCCTACGGATATTACTGGATCCTTAACAAATGGTTGCCCCATTAGTGTAATTTCATTTAGAAATTTAGTAATTCGTCCTTGGACCATTTTTTTTACTATTTCAGGTGATTTTCCAGATCGCTCCGATTGCTTGATAATAATACGTTGTTCGCGTTCTAAAATATTGGTTGGAACGTCACTCTGCTGAATACATATCGGGTTGCTAGCTGCTATATGCATAGCGATATCATGAGATAAGCTCGAATCATCGCCTGACGCAACAACTATAGCGCCTATTCTAGTGCCATGTATATAAATACCCATATTCTGAGAGTTTGATATTTTTTTATATCTACGAACAAAAATATTTTCGCCAACCTTAGAAACTAATTCAACTCTTGCCTCTTCAATAGTTTTCCCATTATCCAGTAGAACAAGATTCAAATCCTGAACTTGTTCGACCTTTGAAATTAATATTGCATCAGCCACACTTTTTGAAAATTGAATAAAATTCTCGTCTTTTGCAACAAAATCAGTTTCAGAATTCACTTCAATTATAACTGTATATTTTTTATTTGAAGATATAACAATTCGTCCATCAGCTGCTACTCGATTTGATTTCTTATCTGCTTTTGCTTTACCAGATTTTCTTAGATTTTCTATGGCTAATTCCATATCACCACCAACTTCAAGAAGCGCTTTCTTACACTCCATCATTCCTACACCAGTTCTCTCTCTTAGTTTTTTTACAGCTGCTGCGCTAATCATTATATATAAAACCTATTAATGCTTGATATTTGTGTTTTCAGGAATTCTATAAAGATAAAATTTGACGTCTCAATTCTTAAGCCACTTCAATCAAACCTTCTTTTTTTTTGAAGTTAACTTCGCTGCTTTCTTCTTAGTTACTTTCTTAGTAGTTTTTTTCACCGTTTTCTTAACTGTTTTCTTAGTGGTTTTTTTTGATATTGTTTTTGTCTCTTTTGTGGTTACTTGCTTCTTCTTTAGATCTATATCTTCCTTCGAACTAACATTAGATTCTTTCTCTTTTACAGGTGAAGTATCATCATCACTACNCTTTACCNCTTCCNNTTTGAGTGAACTTTGNGNCACTANATCTNTGTAATCNTCTGATTNTNTTAAAGNTATTGNACNGTCNCCAACTTCATGGGNANGCTCTTTTTTTTCTATATTTTTTGAGGTAATTTTGACTTTTTTTGAAGAAACCTTCTTTCCTTTTTTTCTTATCCTTTTAGTTTTCTTTNTNGGTTTTCCAGATTCATCCAACTCGATAAACTCGTCATCTTTTGAANCAATTTCGGGNACAGATGCCTTACCATCTAACACTGCATCTGCAATATATGATGTATAAAATTTTATTGCTTTGATTGCATCATCATTTCCAGGAATAACATAATCAACAAAATTAGGAGAACAGTTTGTATCNACTATAGCTACTACAGGGATACCAAGTTTGCGTGCTTCCCGAACGGCAATATCCTCATGACTAACATCAATAATAAATAAAATATCCGGTAGAGCGCCCATATCCTTAATTCCACCCAAACTTTTCTCAAGCTTTTTTTGCTCTCTTGTTAAGCCTAAAATCTCTTTTTTTGTTAAACCCTCNAATCCACCTTCTTCTTCCATTTTTTCAAGATTCTTTAATCGCTTAACAGATTTTCGAATTGTCTTGTAATTTGTAAGCATGCCGCCAAGCCACCTATAATTAACGTATGGCATTTCGCTTCTCTGAGCTTCAGAAGCGATTGCATCCCTTGCGGCTCTCTTAGTTCCAACAAAAAGAACTTTACCTCCATCAGAAACAATTGACTTAACAAATGCATAAGCATTATTAGCCATTGGTAAGGTTTTTTCTAAATTAATAATATGGATTTTATTCCTGGAGCCAAAGATATAAGGTGCCATCTCTGGATTCCAATAACGGGTCTGATGACCGAAATGAACGCCTGCTTCTAGCATTTGGCGCATTGATATTTTTGCCATAAAAATCTCCGGGTTATACCTCCGTATATCCCATTGTGTTAAACCTTTTTAAAGGACACCCGACGCAATGTGTCGATATACGTGTGAATTATTGCCTTAAAGGCGATCGATTTATACCATACTGTAACAACATCAACAATAATAGGTAATGTTTTTTTCTTTTTTTTAGAATTTCCCAGTATAAATTAGTTAGAATAGCCGTTTAAATTAGAAGGCATTTAAATAATAGTGAAAGGTATTTGGAACAAATGAATGTAACTATTAAATCATCCGAAGAACAAGAAAAAATGCGCATAGCAGGAAGACTAGCAGCTGAAGTTTTAGACATGATCGGTGATTTTGTCCAGCCCGGAATATCAACAAATGAACTTGATCAAATTTGTCATAAATATATTACAGAAACTCAAAACGCTATTCCTGCTCCACTCAATTACAGAGGTTTTCCGAAATCAATATGCACGTCGCTAAATCATGTGGTTTGTCATGGAATCCCGGGAGAACGCATATTAAAATCAGGTGATATCTTGAATATAGATGTAACAGTTATAAAAGAAGGCTTCCATGGTGACACCAGCCGTATGTTTTTTGTTGGAAAATCAAATATTCAAGCTGAGCGTCTAGTGCAAATAACATTGGAATCTATGCTAATAGGTATCGAAGAACTTGCCCCAGGAAAATATCTCGGTGATGTGGGGTATGCTATTCAAACACATGTAGAAAAAAATAGATTTTCTGTAGTTAGAGAATATTGTGGTCATGGAATAGGCCGAATATTCCATGAAGAACCGCAAGTGCTTCACTACGGAAAACCTAAAAGCGGAATGAAACTTGAAACAGGGATGACATTGACTGTTGAACCAATGGTTAATGCAGGAAAACGTTATGTCCGCTTATTGCCAGATGGTTGGACTGTAGTTACCAAGGATCACTCTCTTTCAGCTCAATGGGAACATACAATTCTTATAACAAATAACGGATATGAAATCCTTACACTTGGTGGAAATATCTAATAAAATAAATAAAAACTCTCCATGAAAGAGTTATCGAGATTTAAAAAAAGATTTAACTAAGGAACTAAATTCTATAATGTAAATATAAAAATACTACTTTAAATATTTCATAAAACTGTAACAAACATCATGTATTGATATTTTTTAGAATACATTGAAGAATATAACTCAAAAAATAATGATAGAACTAATAAATAAATTGAACTCGCGCTCTTTTAATCTTCTTGGTTGTTTAGCGTGTACGGGGATGATGGCTTATGCTTTGTATGCTCAACACTTTTTATTCCTTGACCCCTGCCCGCTTTGCGTAATCCAAAGAATTGCAGTAATTACCACAGGTATTATCTTTTTATTTGCTTTTATACAAAAACCCCGACTCTGGGGCCGTTTAACGTATGCTGCTTTGATTACAGTGTCAGCCGGAACTGGCGCAGGTGTTTCAGCTTGGCATGTTTGGTTACAAAATTTACCTTCAGATAAGATACCAAGTTGTGGCCCTGGATTTGATTATATAATTAGCAGTTTTCCCATAGGCGAAGCATTTTCATTAATTTTTAGCGGCTCTGGTGAATGCGCTACCACCGACTGGAAGCTTCTCAGTCTCTCAATGCCGTCATGGGTATTCATTTCTTGCCTTGCCCTCATTGCCATCGGACTACAAGCAAATTTAAAAGCAAAAATATAAAATTCATTCCACCAATAATAGCTCTGCAATTCTTAGATAAATTTTTGCTAATTGAGGAGGATCTGCGAGTGCAACATGTTCGTTAATTTTATGGATGGATGCATTTACTGGGCCTAACTCAACAACTTCAATACCCAATGGAGCTATAAATCTCCCATCGGAAGTACCTCCAGCAGTTGATAGTTTTGTTTCTATTCCTATGTTTTCTAGAATAGCTTGCTTAGTAACGCTAACTAAGCTTCCTTTTTTAGTTAAAAAGGGCTCTCCGGATAAATTCCATTCTAAATCATAATTAAATTTATATTTTTTTAGGATGGCTTTAATTTGTTTTTTTATATCTTTATGATTTCTTTGAGGAGAGTATCGAAAATTAAATATAGCTTGCAACTTTCCAGGTATAACGTTCGTAGTACCACTACTGCTCTTTATTTCAACAATTTCAAAATTGGTTGCTGGAAAATTATCATCTGCTTTATCCCATTCAATACTCAGTAATTCTGAAATCAATTGAGAAGATAAACGAATAGGGTTACTAGCCAACTGCGGATATGCCACATGTCCTTGAATGCCAAAAACTGTCAATTTTCCAGTTAATGAACCTCTTCGTCCGATACGAATGGTGTCTGCTAGAGTTGCTGAGCTAGTGGGTTCTCCTATCATACAATAATCAATAGTTTCCTTCCTTGTTAACAGTGTTTGTATGACTTTTTTCGTCCCTAATTCGGCGACGCCTTCTTCATCACTGGTAATAAGAAAAGCTATGCTCCCTTTATAATTAGAATGTTTAGAAAAAAAATTTTCAACTGCTATTACCATAGCCGCAATCCCTGATTTCATATCTGCAGCTCCTCTTCCATAAAGGTTTCCTTTGCTTATGGTGGGTATGAATGGATCTGATTTCCACTCAACTCTTGGGCCTGGGGGAACCACATCTGTGTGACCAGCAAAACAAAGTACTGGTTTTTCATCGCCCTTTCTTGCCCATAAATTTGTTACATCTCCAAAGACCATCTGCTCACAATTAAAACCAATGGATGCAAGTCGTTTTGAAATAATTTCTTGGCATCCAGAATCATTTGGAGTAATGGATTTACGACTGATTAATTCAGACAATAATATGTTCGTAGGATCATTTTTCATAAATTATGTATTTTTTTTAAGAGACTTTTTAGCAACCTTTTGTCTTACATAGTTAGGTATTAATTGTTCAGGTCTTATTGCTAGGTTATCTAACCACCCTTGATATCCAAGAGAAAGCAAAAATTTGGCCCTTGGGTAGAAAATATCCAGTTTTTTATTGATATATTTCTTATAATTTAATAATAAATCTGAATTGAGTTGCCAACCTAGTCCAGCTGCATCAAATAAATCATCGGAATTTATATTTGCAGGCTCAGTAATTTTTTTCAGTTGAATCTCACCGACAATCTTAGGCCATCCTTTTGGTCCTTTAATATATTCAGCTAAATACACCTCTCCCATCTTAGCTTCCTGAGCAACCAAAACTCGTTTCAATTTACTTATTAAAAAAGATTCAAACGCTATAGCGGTAAGNGATGAGATNGGTACAATTTTCAAGNCTAAACCGAATGCGAGNCCTTGCGCTACAGAAGCTCCTATTCGCATACCAATAAATGAGCCTGGNCCATTCCCCAAAACAATAACATCAAGATCAGATAGAGTAACTCCGGCATTTTGGATAATTTTATTAATCATCGGTATAAGAATTTGCGTGTGTGCTTTTGGTTCTACAATGTGTGATTCAAAAGTATTGCCATTTATTAGCAACGCAACCGAACAAGCCTCGGAAGATGTATCAAGAGATAGTATTTTAATTTCTGATTGNTTCATATAAAAATAATTAGTTTTCGTGTTTTATAAAAAAATTTTTCACTGTNTTTATNGAGTTAGTGCTGGGTATAGGTTTNAAACAATCAAGAAATATACTGCCGTAACCTTTACTGGTAATTCTTGGATCGCATATCACGATCACTCCATAATCTGCTTGATCACGCAATAAACGTCCAGCACCTTGTTTCAAAGAAATTGCTGCAGATGGTATTTGATGTTCTATAAATCCATTACCTCCTTGCCGTCTAATATATTCTAATCTAGCCATCATTAAAGGNTCTGCGGGGGANCCAAAAGGCAATTTATCGATAACAACAATAGTAAGAGCTATACCTCTTACATCCACTCCTTCCCAGAAGGTTCCAGTTCCNAGTAATACGGCATTCCCATAATNTCTAAAACGNCTTAAAATATCATCCCTAGGAAATTCTCCTTGTATTAGTAAAGGACGATTTTTCAAGACTTTAGATTGTNATTCNAACCACTCTTGAGCTAGATTTAATGCACGATGGCTCGTAAAAAGAAAAAAAATACCTCCATTGGTTAACCTCAAAAGTGGANCCACATTTTGCATTACCTCTGTTGTATGCTTTTGATCTGATGGAAGAGGAATATTTGGTGGTAAGTAAATAAGAGCATTATTTTTCAAATCGTAAGGACTCTCAAAAGTAATCCCTTTTATATCTNATAGTCCTATCCTACTAGTAAAATGACTAAAGTCCTCNCCTACAGCTAGAGTGGCNGAAGTAAAAATCCATGCTTGATTTGAACAAGAAAAAAATTTATTTAGTGTACTTGCGACATCGAGTGGTGTTGTATAAAAACGAACACTTCTTGAGCTCACTTCTAACCAACGCAAACCATCATATTTTTCTTGATTAGAAATACTAGAAAGACGCTCAGAAAAATTAATCAATTGCTCATGAATTTTNGAAATATTGTCTGAAGTCTCTTTAAAAATTGCAATGGCGTTTTGTAAATTTGTAAAAGCAAAACAAAGGTCTGTGATTGATCCAGATANATCATCAATAATTTCATCTAAATCNTACCTCCCTTCTCTCTGAGGTACAGTTGCTTTNAGTTGGCGTAAGGTTGTTTGTGAAATATCTAATAAATTTTGTAATTCGTATTGATTTATTGGAATTATNTCTAAGCTTAACTCATCTAGCAGTANTTCTAATTGACGGCTGCCAATACTCACNCCAAAAAATTGTGTAGCTAGATCGGGTATTTGATGCGCTTCGTCAAGAATCACAGCATCGGCGCCAGGCAAAAATTCTATGAAACCATCATCTTTCATAGCTAAATCTGCTAAAAGTAAATGATGATTAATTACNACTAAATCAGCCTTCTGGGCCAATCTACGCGCATTAACCACNTGGCATTCATCAAAAAGTGGGCACTTTTGACCTAAGCAATTGTCAACTGTNGAAGTGACTAAAGGCCATATTGCCGAGTTTTCATTCACATCGGCTAATTCAGAACAGTCGCCAGATATAGTTTTATGACGCCATTCTTTTACAAATTTAAGATCTTTTTTTAACTTTGCCNCATTAACGTCAGTCAAATCTAGTCGGTATAAACACAGATAATTTGATCTACCTTTTAATAGAGCAGTTGTCATTGGTCTACCAATAGTTTTAGAAAGTAATGGAAGATCTCTATGGTAGAGCTGGTCCTGAAGCGCTTTTGTCCCGGTTGAAATAATTATCTTACGATTACTTAGTAATGCTGGCAAAAGATAAGCAAAAGTTTTACCTGTTCCCGTTCCGGCCTCAATAACTAAATTTTCATAAGAATTAATAGCATCTGACACAGCTTGTGCCATCCAGGCCTGACCATTTCGAGGCTGAAAACCTGGTAATAAAGAAACTAATGGACTTGATGTNCCAAAATATTCAGTTAGTGAGTTCATCTATATTCCATTTCTAATCTTACTTAATTATAAATAAAAAATTTAAAAGTANGTTTTTCGTAAAAAAAGAATGTTATTGTATAATTTAATACCGATAAGATATCTAAATAACGACTAAATAACCAAGCAAATCTGAGACTAAAAAATATGACTACCTCTCTGCCTACTCTTAGAGACTGGGTTCAATCAGTAGCTGCAATTACCCTACCAGAAAATGTTCACTGGTGTGATGGTAGTGATTCTGAATATAANATGCTTATACAAATGATGACCAAATCAGGAAGCCTTATTGAACTAAACCAAAAAGAATATCCTGATTGNTACCTTCATCGTTCCGATCCATCAGATGTAGCNAGAGTAGAACATCTAACATTTATTTGCACAANAAANCAAGANGATGCTGGCCCTAATAATCACTGGATGTCTCCAGAAAAAGGTCACAAAAAAATAGATAATTTATTTAAAAAANCGATGNCAGGTAGAACAATGTATGTCATCCCATATTGTATGGGACCAATTGATTCTCCATATTCTCGTCTTGGCGTAGAAATAACTGATAGCGCTTACGTCGTAATAAACATGAAACTCATGACAAGAATGGGGAGAGAAGCNTTAAAACGTATCGANCTTGAAAAAACTTTTGTGAAAGGACTTCATTCAATTGGCGATCTAAATCCAAAAAAACGATTCATCATGCACTTTCCTGAAGAATTATCAATTAAAAGTATNGGTTCTGGATATGGAGGGAATGCTCTATTAGGTAAAAAATGTCATGCTCTTAGAATCGCTAGCTGGCAAGCTCGGCAAGAAGGATGGTTAGCAGAGCACATGCTTATTGTAGGTATAGAAAAACCAAACGGTGANATTCATTATATTGCTTGTGCTTTTCCTTCGGCATGTGGAAAAACAAATCTTGCTATGTTNATTCCTCCGGCATCACAACCAGGATGGAAAATATGGACATTAGGNGATGATATNGCTTGGTTGCATCTTGATGANTTTGGGCAAATGAGAGCAATTAACCCAGAAGCTGGNTATTTTGGAGTNGTTCCTGGAACCAATCCTAAAACTAATANAAANGCCTATGACATGATTCAAAGTGAAACAATTTTNACAAATGTNGGTNTGACAAAAGACANNCAGCCATGGTGGGAAGACAANAAAACTGGNCAACCTGATATCAATTGGCTAGGCAAAAAATATGATAAAGGGGAAGGTCCTGCTGCTCACCCAAATTCAAGATTCACAGTATCAGCAAAAAATAATGCCTCATATTCTAGGTTGGCAGAATCNCCNNAAGGTGTCCCAATTTCAGCAATCGTNTTTGGTGGNAGAAGGAAANAACTAGCTCCATTAGTTTATGAAGCAAAATCATGGCAGCACGGTGTATTAATTGGCGCAAGTGTTGCGTCAGAGACTACGGCAGCTGCAATTGGTGATGTNGGTGTAATCCGTCGAGATCCAATGGCTATGAAACCTTTCTGTGGTTACAATTTCGCTGATTATTGGCAACATTGGCTTTCCTTTTCAGATCGTACTAAAAAACTNCCTAAAATCTTTCATGTCAACTGGTTCAGACAGGACAAATTGGGTAAATTTTTATGGCCTGGCTTCGGTGAAAATCTTCGTGTTCTTAGCTGGATAATTGACCGCTGCGAAAACCAAGTAGATGCTCAAGACACTGCAATCGGTTATTTACCTCATACCAAAGATATTAATACTGATGACCTAGAAATCAGTAANGAAACAATGAAAGAACTTCTATCAGTTAAAAAAGAATCATGGATTGATGAAATGAANTCAGTAGGTAAATATTTGCAGAGCTATGGCGAAAGATTACCTAATGCTCTGCTAAAAAATCAAGAAGAGGTTCTTAAAATGCTAATGGATTAGAATTTAGTCAATTATAAAAAACTATTTCTCAGCCACAATGTAAGCTACCCATGCCAAATCTGCCTCCCCTTCTCCATCTATGCTAAATTCGCCATTCCCTTCNCCATCATCATCTTCATTTTCCCAATAAACAGAAACTTTTTTAAATCCTGCTTCTAATAGTAATTCCTTAATTTCTGGNAANGTCCAGAGTCGCCAGTCATAACTAAAAGCTTGATTGATCTTGGAGCCATCTTGAAAATGGAAATGAATGTGGCATCGGATAAAATGGGTCACTGGATGAAAAATCTCCTGCTCCCATATGTAATTAAAATTTTTATGTTCAGTNTTTTCGCGTATTTCTTCTTGAGCTTCTGGCCCACCAAAAATATCAAGAAAAAAAATTCCATCATCCTTCAATGAAGAATAGGAATTTGAGAAATACNAACGCATTGTCTCNCGGTCTTNAAAAACAAAATAACTAAAATTGAATGCAGTCAACAAATCAACTGGGGTTGTATTAACTTTNGTTACATCAGATTTAATAAGNTGAACACGAGCTCGTTGATTTTCATCTAATTGATTTAATCTATTCTTTTCTCCCCATNCTAAAACTGAGTTATCTATATCAACGCTAATAGCNAAATTTNTCTTTCCNTGTTTGACCCATTCGCATGATGCNCTGGCAGNACCACAAAANTCCTCACGAAAAAGATATGCATTTTGCCCTCTTATTTCTTTATAAGTATTTTGAATAAATTCAATTTCATGTTCTACGCTTTGAACAGANGCTTCATAGAGCTCNNAAATATCTGATGTTTCAGCNAAAGTTGCTTTCTTTAAATGAATATTATTTTTCTCTTCGGTCATAGTATGTNGCNACATGAATNAGATTTCTTTTTTAATATATTTACTAATACTTTAGTATTGTTTCGAGCGCCTGTTTAAGAATATTTTTATTTGANAAATTTGGCTGNCTTAATAGACGTCTCCATGCNCTTGCTCCAGGTTGNCCATGAAANAGACCAATCATATGACGNGTAATTTTGTTNACCGATATGCCTATTTTTGCTTGATTTTCTACATAAGAGTGCATTTCTTTTATCACGTCAATACGGTTTAGTACCAGCAAATCATTACCTAATACTTCATTACCTAGTTTAGTTATAAACCAGGGATCCTGATATGCCTTGCGACCTATCATTACACCGTCTACAACTTGTAAATGTTTTTTACATGCTTCAATTGAATCAATACCGCCATTTAATATGATAGTTAAAGCGCTGTTATGTTTCTTNAATTCATAANCGCGTTCATAGTTTAATGCTGGNATTGTNCGGTTTTCCTTTGGNCTTAATCCTTTGAGAATAGCTTTTCTAGCGTGCACAATAAATGNATTACAACCTGATTCAGAAACNCGCTGAATAAAATCATATAGGAAATCAAAACTATCTAAATNATCAATACCTATTCTGGTTTTTACTGTTACTGGGACAGTCACGACATCTTTTATAGATAATATGCACTCAGCAATAATATCGGGATGAGCCATTAGACANGCTCCGAATGATCCACTGACGACGCGGTCACTCGGGCAACCAACATTAATATTTATCTCATCATATCCTGCATCTTCNCCTTTTTTTGCAGCAAGCATCATTTTTGCAGGATCGTTCCCNCCAATTTGTAGAGCTATAGGATGCTCTGAATTATGGAATTTTAAAAACCGATCAGAATCACCATGATATAAAGCGTCAGCTGTAATCATCTCAGTGTAAAGTTNAATATTTGGATCTAAGAGCCGCATAAAATAACGACAATGCGTATCTGTCCAATCCATCATGGGNGCTACAGAAAGTATNTTTTCGTTCATAGTGTTCAATTATTTTTTTTAGTTGCCCAATTAAAAATCCTAACTGATAAAGCCAGCAATATTGCTAAATATGTTAGATTANCCAACCAATTTTTCAGTAATGTTGTCTTACTTGACCATTCAACCTGTTCGGCAAAAATATCAGGAAAAGTTATAAGCATGGTAAAAATNTGAATATTTTCCATTATATCTACAATTCCAAGTATTATAGGTATTATATAAAGCTGCCTAAGTATCCCCTTTTTTATCATCAATAAAATAAAACCNGAAAAAAAACTGACATAGAAGATAGGAAATATTACATCTAAGGTCAGTGTTAAAAATGCATATANATTTCTTCCAAAATCACCAAAAGNAACCATACTTTGATTAACAATAGAAAGATNATAACCAGGAAGAACATCCAGAATTTTTGCACCTAGGTATTGTTGAAAATAGTAAAATACTACCAATGAGATCAACATTCCTACAAAAGAAATAGTCACAACCTTAGGCTGTGCTAGAAAATTCTTAATATTTTTCATTTAGTGGGCAAAAGGTACTGAAAAAATGAGAAACATACCTAAGAGTATTCCGACACGAAATGCCCATCCTCCATCTTGATCATATACCCTTTTGAGAGAGTGATGATCATGACTTGAGCCAAAAGCAGCCATGTGTACCAATGATCCGGCAACAAATGCCTGGAAGAAATAAAGGCTCTTGGCTTCAGAAAATCCGATGATGTATGGACTTAAAAAATAAGAAATCGCCGTGCAGACAATAATTAAGGTAAATACTGCAATCGTGGTTCTTGTTCCAAAATTAGACTGAACTGACCACCAAATTGCCATTCCAACAGGCAACCGATGTAAAACAACCCCAATTGCTAGTTGATGGTCCTGAAATAAACCAAAAATATTACTTCCCAATTGAGTCTCATTATTTATTAATTCACTGGGAAGCAAAGCAATTCCATCAATCATTGCATGAACAATCAAGCCTATGATTGCGAGGATTAATATCAATACATGAGCTTCTTTAACAAAACGATCAAATAANTTTTCTAATATGTATGGAAAGATTAGACCAAAAGCAACAAATATAATTGCTAAAATTCCACCTATTTGAATTGACTGAGGAATAATATAAACACATACAATACCCGCAATCGTAATAAAGATTAGTCCATCAAAAATTTGTTTTGATANTTTTCTACGATTTGCGAGTAAATAAACAAATGGACCCAAAAGTAATGCGATGACACTAAAAATAAAACTCATCGNTCATTACCTCTGAAACTTTTTCTACCTTTTAGATATAACAAAACTTTCATCATTAGCCCATAACTCATTGTATTTTTTAAAAATCTTTAATAACGTTAAATATTTCTGATGATTATCGTAAAAAAAGAAATGCTTNATCATTAGTACGTTATTGGCAAATTTNCTTGGTTCCATGCTACTCATTTCTTGNAAATACTTTTCCCGGATTTAGGATATTATTTGGATCCATCATTTTTTTTAGCTCTTTCATTAAGTTTATCTCTTCCGGNGTGCGAGAAACTGAGAGCCATTCTCGTTTTTCCATTCCTATTCCATGCTCTGCCGATATCGCTCCTTTATAAGGTATAAGAGTNTCATANACATATTTTTCTATTAACTTCTTCTGTTTTACATCCTTTTCCTCNAATGAGACCGATATGTGTATATTATTATCTCCGAGATGNCCAAATGCTGCCATGTAAGCGTCTGGGAAATTTTGACCAATGAGAGCATTCAATTCATGAAGATAATTATCCACGTCTCTNACCGATAAACTAATATCAAAATTCCCGGTACCACTTATTANCCACTCTATCTCTTCTCTTATTGCCCAAATATTAGATCTTTCTTTTTCTGATTTNGCTAAAACTCCATCNTGCACGCAATCCTCATCAAACAGTTTTGAAAGCATCTCTTCAAANAGNTTATTATCAACATCGGGGTTATTCCCCATTGATTCAACTATCATATAAATTGGATACCCNTCAGNCAGTGGTAAATTTATTTCCTTAAGCTCAGCTACCTTGTCATAGAAATTACCCCACATAACTTCAAAACCACAAAGATCACTTCCTATCATATTCTGAACTCGATTCANTATTGTTAACACATTGTCATAAGTCNTTGCNGCAAGAAGCGCTACATTGTGACTTTTTGGTTTGACACTTAACCGAAAAANGATCCGCGTTATAACNCCTAACAATCCTTCTGAACCAATAAAAAGATGTTTAAGGTCAAATCCAGAATTATTTTTTATAAATCGATTCATTGATGAAACGATAGTACCGTCAGCTAATACTGCCTCTAGACCTAGAACAGAATCACGNATCATGCCATACCGTATAACTTTTGTNCCTCCTGCATTTGTAGAAACGTTTCCTCCCAACATACAAGTATCCCTGGCTCCAATATCAACCGGAAAAAACATATCATTTTCATTGGCTACTTNTTGAGCCTCGCGAAGCGTCACTCCNGCCTGAGCAGTTAGTGTCCTAGCGATCGGATCGATTTCTTCTATTTGATTCATATTCTCTAAAGATAGACCTATATCCCCGCTTGTGGTTAAACAGCCTTTAACCATATTAGTAATGCCACTTATTGGCACAACAGCTTGNTTAAGGTCATTNCAAANTTTAAGAATNCCTGCCACTTCTTCTGTTGAAGATGTTTTGATAAGNGCCTTACCCAAAAATGGTTGATGNGTTTTCCAATTGGACTGGGGGACATTTTNCCTGGCAACAATATTTCTTTTCCCNACAATCTGTATCAATTTATCTTGTAATTTTTTTTCCATAANAATACTTTAAAGATAATCTTGTTTTTTATTGAGTTATAATAGCGATCAGCATGATTGATTGCGATATTATGATGATATATTAATTTTTAAGGAGCATCTGTATGTATGAAATGACTCAGTTTTATATTAATGGAAAATGGGTAGATCCTCAAAACCAAAACAGAGCAGAGGTGATAAATCCAGCNACCGGAAAACCCTGCGGTTATATAAGTATGGGTTCTTCAGAAGATGTAGATATTGCAGTTGCAGCTGCTAAAGGAGCTTTTAAAAATTATTCCAAATCCACTAGAGAAGATCGGATAGAGCTATTTAAATCAATCCTTAAAATTTTGGAAAAAAGACACGATGATATTGCGAGAGCAATTATGCATGAAATGGGGGCTCCATGGAAATTGGCAAAAGATGCTCAAGCTGAAAGTGGTCCAGATGCTTTTATTTCAACATTGGAGGTTTTGGAAACATTTGATTTTACAGAAAGAAATGGAACGACGTGTATTGCCAAAGAAGCAATTGGTCCTTGCGCTCTGATAACACCATGGAATTGGCCAATAAGCCAGGTTGCACTGAAAGTTGCTCCGGCACTAGCTGCAGGCTGCACTATGATTTTAAAACCAAGTGAAATTGCACCATTTGATGCCATGATTTTCGCAGAAGTACTTGATGAAGCAGGTGTTCCTGCGGGGGTATTTAACCTAGTTAATGGTGACGGACCAACTGTAGGGGTAGCACTTAGTAGTCATCCAGATATAGCTATGATTTCTTTCACGGGCTCGACAAGGGCGGGTATTTCAGTAGCACAAAACGCGGCGCCAAGTGTAAAAAGAGTTGCTCAGGAATTAGGAGGAAAATCGGCTAATATTATCTTAGAAGATGCTGATTTTGAAAAAGCAGTTGCTGGTGGTACCAAAAACTGTTTTAGCAATACTGGTCAATCCTGCAATGCTCCATCAAGGATGTTAGTTCCTAAAAAAAGGATAAATGAGGCCGCGGAAATAGCAGGAAGAATAGCTAGCTCAACCATCGTTGGTCACCCAGAAGACAAAAATACACATTTAGGGCCAGTTGTCTCTGAAATACAATGGAATAAAATACAAAACCTAATTCAAAAAGGAATTGATGAAGGCGCAAATCTTATAGCAGGAGGAACAGGTGCTCCGGAAGGCCTTGAAGAAGGCTTTTACGTCAAACCTACCGTTTTCTCAGATGTTAGTAACGATATGACAATTGCTAGAGAAGAAATTTTCGGCCCTGTTCTATCAATAATACCCTTTGACGATGATGATGATGCAATTCGAATAGCGAATGATACTCCCTATGGACTCTCAGGTTATGTCAGTTCATTAAATAAAGATCATGCTCGAGATGTGGCGTCTCAAATAAGAACTGGAATGGTCCATATTAATGGTGCCTCTGGAGATTCTCAATCACCATTCGGGGGTTACAAGCAATCTGGAAATGGGAGAGAAGTTGGAGTATATGGTCTAGAAGAATTCCTAGAAGTTAAGTCCATATACGGTTATGAGTAAACAATTAAATAAATAAAATCTCGATAACAACAGATGTTCATGTAATACATCTTCGCTGGATTTTTACATCACAGGAATTTTAATTTTCATTCCGATATTGGAATCAGACTCAGTGAGACCTTTTCTGTAAAATTTTAAAACTATCTATATATTAGACGGCAATAACTGGGTTACGAATCTTACCAATATTTTCTACACTAACTTCGACAATATCTCCAGGCCACAGAAATTCTTGAGGATCTCTCCCTGCACCTACTCCTGAGGGAGTACCCGTCGCAATAATATCTCCAGGCTCAAGGGTCAGTCCTCGACTAAGATCATGAATTAGATCATTAATATTAAAGAGCATAAATTTTGTGTTGGAATTTTGTTTTTCAATACCATTTACATGACACGTTAAATTAAGATTTTGAGGATTTTTTATTTCATCCGCTGTTACTATGCATGGCCCCATGGGAGCATAAGATTTTTGCCCTTTTGATACTATCCATTGACCACCTCTTCGGCAATCTCTAGCACTAATATCATTAATTACAGAGTATCCGAACACATAATCTAACGCTTTATCTTTTTCGATATTCTCTGCATGAGCTCCAATAATAACTGCAAGCTCAGTTTCCCAATCTAGTTGTTGGGTAATCTCTTTATCATGAAGTATAGGATCCCCATCACCTATCACAGCTGTTGGTAATTTTGAAAAAATAATTGGTTTTTTAGGTAACTTTTCAGACGTATCAAGTGACCGAGCAGATTCAGCTATATGCTCTGTATAATTAAGGCCAATACCAAAAATATTTTTTCTTGGTCGTGGAATCGGAGCCAAAATTTTCGCACTCATTGTCGGCACAAAAATTTCCGTAGAAATATCCTTTGTTTGATTGTTATTTTCAAGAGCTCCATTTAGTGATTCAATGGCTTTCAGCCCAAGATCTATAAATTCAAGCATGGTAGACGGGAGCTCTAGATTGACTCTATGGGAAAATCTTTCAACATCAATAATATATTTGTTTTGGATGACACCCAATCGTGCATCGCCTTCATTTTTACAATATGTTACTAACTTCATAATCACTACCTTCTTTAATTTTTAATCTACAACTATTTGAAAACCATTATTATCATTTAGAGCTTCTTCTTTATAGATGGATAAAGATTGCATAACAGGAAAATCATTAAATGAATACAGAAAAGCCTCTTCACTATTACTTAGATTCACATGCTCATGCCAGACCCATGAAGGAACACAAAAAATATCATGCTCTACCCAATCAAATCGTTTTCCTCCTATAACGCTATATCCCTCTCCGCCTGCACAGTTGTACATAACATTTCCAGTATGACGATGAGCCTTTGTATGCCGTTTTGGCTTTAACATTTGCATATGAGCGCCCATGGTTTTCATGGCCCATCCTCCCGTTGTAGGATTGGAATATCTTAAAATATAATCATCATAAAGAGATCCCTCTGATGCTTTTGAAAGATTATATAAGCCATTTTTTGTATCTTCCCACCGATAAACCATGAGAGGAGAATATGGTTTACTCCACGACATACTATCAGCGGGTAACATTCCAGTAGTTCCAAATGTATTGGGAGAATCGTTAGTGGGGTAATTTTTTTCTTGAACTTCTTTTGGATAAACTTCGTAAAAATTAGTCTCTAGTGAATTCATGAGCGGGATATCCAAACCATCTTGCCATATCGACACTCTACCATTTTTAAAAACACCATGATCATGCCAACAACCATTCGGCGTTAATACATAATCATTTTTCTCAAGTTCAATTTCATGGCCATCAACGACAGTATAAGCGCCGCCTCCCTCCATAATAAAACGCTGCGCTGAAGCCATATGTCTGTGGGCAGGTGTAATTTCACCCGGTTTCATTACTTGCAATCCACTAAATAACCAGCCAACAGATGCTGTATGCTTTCTTCCTGCTTCTGAGTCATTCATTAATACCACTACCCTTCTACCAGCTTCTTCAGGTTTTACCAATTCTGCAGATTTGAGAACAAGATCTCTTAAATCAGAGTATTTCCAAATGGTAGGGTTATATCGTGTCACGGGCTCCCATGGCTCAATATCATTGGCCCTTTTCCAAAAAGCAGTTGTAGAAAACTCTTCTAATTCTTTATAATAATCAAGTAGTTCTTCGTTATCTTTAACTCTAGATCTACCAAAAATATCATCTCTTGGGTCAATTGTTGATTGTGCTTCTTTCTCACTTTTCATTTTCTTGCTCATCTGATTGTAAAGAAATTGGACTTATTTTAGATTTGTTAACCCGTAAATCAAATATATCAAAACGATTATAGTTTCCAAGAATGTCATGCATCTGCTTAGGTTGAATGCATTTATTAAGATCTATATCAGCATAAACAATACCTTCGTCATCAATTAGTCCTTCAATTAAGATTCCATCTGGACCAACAATACCTGAAAAAGCACTGTTTTCTCTAGTGAGTAGTTCTCTTGCTTTTGGTTCAATATGCTCTAAAAACTCAATAATTTCCTCAGAAATCGTTGAGCATGAGGTAATAGTGTATACCTTACCTTCAAAGGAATGCGTCAAAGCTCTTAATTTTATTGCATCGGCCATATTGTAATCTTTAGGAGCTACAGGTAATCCTATATAGTTTGCAACATGTATCAACTCACCTTGAGATAGAAGGGTAAAACGTGCAAGAGGATTAGTATTTTCGCCACATGCTAAAGTTCCAAGTGGTCCGATTTCAGTATCATAAACCTTTAGTGACGATCCATCACCTCCACACCAAACTAATTTTTCGGCCCAAGTGGGCACTAGTTTTCGATGGCGTCCTATTATTTCACCGTTAGAATTAATAATGACATTAGTATTAAAGAGAGTGGCAACACTATTTGATGCTCTTTCATTAACTCCAATAACAACATGACAGTTATTCTCTTTTGCTGCCTTACATAAAATATCAATTTCAGGCCCGGGTACTTTAATACTATTTTGAACTAAACGCTCAAATAACGGACTCCCCTTGACTGGGCTCGTTATCCATGCCCAATAAGGATANGCTGATACAAAAACCTCAGGAAAAGCAATTAAACTAGCNCCATTNTTTGANGCTTCTTTAATAATNCCAGAAGCCTTTTTAATTGTTTTNTCACAATCAAAAAACACTGGGGATGTTTGTACAGCTGCAGCTTTAAATTTAGGTAATTTCATAATTATATAAACTCAAAAAATTAAATTCCTAAGTATAAGAATCCCTGACTAAATATTCTTCTTTCCTCCAATCAGCTGATTCCATAACTATTTTAATTTGCTCTACAGCATAATATATATCTTGATAGCGAAGATACAAAGGCGTAATACCAAAACGAATTACATCTGGTGTTCGGAAATCACAAATTATCCCTCTTGATTTTAAAGCCCTACTAATTTCATAGCCCTTCTCATGTGAGAAAGAAACATGACCTGCCCTTTTCTCATCATTCTGCGGACTAATCAATGTAAAACCATGCATATTACACATATCTTTCATGAGGCTAATAAAAATAGCCCCCAATTTCTTAGATTTAAATCTTAAGTCTTCAAAGTCAACATTGCATAAAAGATCAACACCACACTCTAACGCAACTAAACCTAGAACTGGGGGAGTACCGCACTGAAATTGGTTAATATCTTCCGCTGATATATATTCGCCTGAAAATGCAAACGGTTCACGATGACCAAACCATCCTGATAAAATCGGTTTACTTGACTCATGATGCTTTTTTGCTGCAAATAANAATCCGGGTGCTCCGGGGCCTCCNTTTAAGAATTTATAACCACAACCAATAGCAAAATCAGCCTCACATCCATTAAGATCTATTGGTATTGAGCCTATGCTATGGCTTAAATCCCAAATCACAAGTGCACCCACTTCATGNGCTTTCTTAGTCACTTCTTTCATATTTGTTATTAGTCCGGTCTTATAATGCACTTCAGTTAACAACAAAGCGGAAACTTCTTCGTTGAGCTGATTGTCTATATCAAAAGATTCAGTGATTTTTACCTTTATTTTATCTGGTGCAAAGGANTCCAATCCTTGAAGCATATATAAATCTGTTGGAAAATTATCNCTATCTGAAAGAACTACCTTACGTGTTGGGTTAGCCTGTAACGCTGCAACGACCACCTTAAATATATTTATAGATGTGGAATCAGCNGCAATGACTTCTCCAGAATCTGCTCCNATTAGTGTAGCTATTTTGTCCCCAATTCTTTTTGGCGCATCGCCCCAACCCGTCAACCATGAATTGATTAATCCTTCGCCCCACTCATGTTCAATAACTTCTTGCATTCGTTCTTTAGTTATTTCTGGCAACACGCCAAGTGAGTTGCCATCAAAATATACAAATCCTTCTGGCACATGAAATTTCTTTCTAAAATTTCTCAATGGGTCAGTCTTATCCAACTGAATTAAATTTTCTTTTGTTATTTGCATGACTTTTTTAAGGTTAAAATAAAATCTCTAGTCATGATTTCCTTGCTCTATCGGATTCATTACAGTTCTAACTGACCACAATTCAGGAAAAAAACTTAAATCGAGCGCCTTTATTAGATAATTAATCCCGGAGGAGCCTCCGGTACCCTTTTTATAGCCTATGACTCTAGATACAGTTTTCATGTGTTTAAATCGCCATTCCTGGAAATAATATTCAATAGCAACTATTTGCTCGGCGAGCATGTATAAATCCCAGTATTTTTCTGTATTTTCATAGATGCATCTCCATACATCTTCTACCTCATTTCTTGGCTGATAAGCTTCGGACCAATCTCGCTTCAGNACATCTTTTGGTAATTTAAAACCTTGCCGCGAAAGAAACATTAATGTTTCATCGTAAAAAGAAGGACCGTCTAGAACTTTAAGTAATCTTTTGTACACGGGTTTATTTTCTTTGTGGACAACTATCAAATCTTTATTTCTATTTCCCAACAAAAATTCTAATTCTCTATATTGATACGACTGAAAACCTGATGCCCGTTTAAGGAAACCTCTAAATGTTAAAAAATCATGAGGACTGAGTGTTGCCAATATTTCCCATGAATGAGTCATGTGTTGTTGAATAACAGTGATCCTATTTAGTGTTTTTCTTGCTTTCTTATGATCACCTATTTTTAGTAATTTAATTGCGATTTTTAACTCGTGGAGACATAGTTTTATCCATAACTCCATAGATTGGTGAACAATAACAAAAAGCATTTCATCCGGCTTATCTGACACTAGTTGCTGAACAGATAATAATTCTTCAATCATAAGGTGCTTATTATAAGTAAGCCCACTATCCCATTTAATATTCTCTCCGCTAATTTCAGCTTCAAATGTTTCAATCCCATTTTCTTTTGTTTTCTTAACTTTGACCATTACTGATCTACCTCATTACTCCATAAAGATACGTATTATTATCGATTACATATATAATTGATATATCCTTAAACAATTTGGTTTATCAGTAACAAATAGTTCAGAAACTAATTATCTCAATTGGTCTAGTCAAGACTAGAAAAAAAATGAGATAAGAATGTGTAACAATATGAAAAAATTAAAAAAAATTAATTCTTTTTTAAAAATAATTGTTTGTATCTTCTTTGTTATATCTCTAACGAGTTGCAACCAAGTATCCACTAATAGTAAAAAACCAAATATCCTATTGATAGTTGCAGATGATCTTGGTTGGTCTGATATAGCTTCATTTGGCGGGGAAATTTCTACACCAAATCTTGATAAATTAGCATTCTCTGGGCTTCGGCTAACTAATTTTCACGTAGCTCCAACTTGCTCACCAACACGTTCAATGCTCCTTTCGGGGACTGATAATCATCTAGCTGGTTTGGGTAATATGGAAGAAGAAACTGGGCCGAACCAAAAAGGTAAACCCGGTTATGAAGGCTACTTAAATGATAAAGTCGTAACTGTAGCTACATTATTGAAAGATGCTGGGTACAGAACGATGATGGCAGGAAAATGGCACCTTGGAAGCTCTGTCGAACTGGGACCTGAATCACGAGGTTTCCAAGATGTTTTCGTACTACCAGTTGGTGCTGCAAATCACTTCCAGCAAATTCGGGCTGTGGGAAGTAATCCAAAAAAAGTAGATAAAGCGCCATATCGTGAAAATGGCGTTTCTGTAGATCTTCCTGAAGATTTTTATTCTTCTGAGTTTTTTACAAATAAACTTATTGAATACATTGAAAATAATAAATCTAAAAATGAATCTCAGCCATTCTTTGCTTTTGCTTCATATACGGCACCGCATTGGCCTTTGCAGGCCCCAGATGAATTTATTGCTAAGTATGAAGGGGTTTATGAAAGTGGCTACGAAGTAATACGTGAGGAACGTCTTAATCGAATAAAGAATCTCAATATACTAAATCATACAATAAATCCAAAATCATCAACAATGTGGCCCACATGGGAGAACCTAACTGAGACAATTAGAGCGAAAGAAACAAAAAGAATGCAAGTATATGCCGGTATGGTGGAAGCTCTTGATTATCATATCGGTAGACTTATCAATACATTAGAAAATATGAATGAACTTTCTAATACAGTGGTAATCTTTATGTCTGATAATGGCGCTGAGGGAAATGATGCTCAAATTATTCTTGCAAACGAAGAATGGATACCAGCTAATTTTGATAACAGCATTAATAATATGGGACGAGGAAATTCCCATATTGGATATGGACCTCGGTGGGCCGAAGTTAGTTCAACGCCTTTTAGAATTTTTAAAGGATTTACTACCGAAGGAGGTATACGATCTCCAGCTTTTGTTACATACCCAAAATTTAAAAATCAACAAAAAATTAGTGATACATTTTCCTCAGTTATGGATATTACTCCTACATTACTAGAAATAGCCGGTGTCAAACATCCAGGAAAAACTTATAAAGAAAGAGCCGTTCACCCTATTAAGGGTGAATCGCTATTACCGTTACTTTCTAACACTAAAGAAAATGTTCATGATGAAAACTATGTGATGGGTTGGGAACTATTCAATAGACGAGCATTAAGACAGGGTCATTGGAAATTAGTATGGATTGAAAATCCTTATGGAAATGATAATTGGGAATTATATAATTTACTTAATGATCCTCTAGAAGAAAATAACCTAGCAGAAACGAATAATATAAAACTAGAAGAAATGGTCCAATTGTGGAATCAATATGTAAAAGAGAATAACGTAATAATTGATCCTGATTTAAATCTTGAATATAGCGGAAGTAACTTCCACTATACCTACTGAGATTTACTTCGAACTCATCGATTGAATCCACTGGCTAATAACACTAATAGCCTCATGATGCATAAGCGACCTTCCTGATTCTGGCATCATAATGCCTGGTTCTGTAGAAATCATCCTGAATAAAAGAATAGATTCTTCTGCATTCCCTGGAACTATTGAATACTTAAAATTTCCGCTCCCTCTTCCTGCTGCTACAGGTCTCTTGTTGATCCCCAAATGAATGGATCTGGTCTCATTAAAATCTAGATACAATCCTGTTGAATTTGCTACTCCTGAAGGTGCATGACAATGTCCACAATTAATTGCCAGATAGGCTCTTGCTCTACTCTCTATAGAACTATCCTCATTTTCCCAATCAACTATGGTGTTAAAGTTTTTTGGATAAGAACCTATTACTCCTTCCTCCAGCAAATAAATTAACTGATTCTTTGCGCCAGCCTCATAAAAAATATTTTTATTCAAGTTCCGAGCTTTAGGNCCAATCGGTAATATTTCATCATTAGCTGAATGACATTCCTTACATTGATTCTTATTTGGCACGCGATAGCGTACAGGAATTGCAGAGCCTTGTTTATTAATCCATGAAGTATTAATCGTTTTGCCTGCTATTTTGATAAAAGCCTCTGTTTGCTCTTCATTCCAAACATAAGCAACAGCCTCCCAGCCAGATTCCTTATGCAATAAAACCCTAGTCTCAAGGAGTCTCAAGCCTAACTCTAAATTTCGTTCATCTTGCGGATAATAAAATGTCTTAATTAAAGCTGAGCCTACAGGGAAATTAAAAGCTTGATCTTTTTGGTAAATCCCCTTTTCTCCTTCAGGAACATATACAAAACGTTTTTTATATGAATAGTCGCTGAATAAGCTTGTGATGAGTTCATATGGGTGAACATTCTTAGATGGAATTTGTTTAGATGGATTAATAAAAAAACCAAACTCAGAAAGAGATTTTGGAAACTCTACTCCAGTAATAGAAACGTCGTTTACTGCATACAAAGATGAACTTAAAAATAATGCTAAGTAAGATAAAATTCTCAGCGTAATCTTCATTATCAATAAATTAATCCTAGAGTTCTTCTGGCATATCTATGGTGATTGGGGATAGAGGTTTAATTTTCCCCTGATAAATCTCTTGTTTTCTTGTAATGGGGTCTGACATCGAGAAAAAAAACTTAATAGGATTTATAGCTAAAAACGAAGCATCACCATTATTCCTCATAACAAGTTTTTCATCCTTCGGTTGACCAAAAATCATTTGAAAAAAAGGAAGGACGCCATCCCAAAATATATCTGGCATATCTCCTTTTGAGAGCTCTGTGAGGATTTCTGCTACTTCTTTTTCCACATCGGGATCAAANCCACTTGAACCAAATTTATTTCCATGAACTTGGATTGATCTTGGGTGGGGATAATAGTCGGTAGATAATACCTCTTCATTAGAATCACTAAAGCTAACTATCGCAATATTGACTGTACCATTACCTGAAATCTCGTTCGCAAAAATTTCCACATCNGAGTTTGCCATAACAATAATGCCTGTTCCTCGAGGAATCTCGCCTACAATATTTCCAGCTGGAGCAAAATTATCAGTATCATTATCGACAACTTTATTTCTAAAAACTCTCACATGATGGCCTCCTTGTTGAGGTAAATTAGGAAGATCGAAGACCAATATACCTCCGGAGTTATGGGTAGCTATATTGTCATAAACATCTGCGTAGAAAGAATTTTCAATCTCAATACCTGCAACGTTATACTGCGCCAAGTTGTTGCTGACAATAATATTATCTGATTGACCCACATATATCCCTGCATCCGAGGCACCGATGGCTACACAACCATCAATCAATACATTTCTAGACTCTACCGGGTAAAAACCATAAGCACCATTAGTGCTGTCAGGTCCTCGAGTCCATTCAGCCCGAAGATTAATCATATAAATACCATTTGAACCGATAACCTTAATAGCATCTCCTTTTGTATCTTCAACTGCAAAATCCTTTAATATAACTCCATTGGAAGTCACCAAGAGGCCCTGTGCACCAGATTTTTGATTAGAAAAATTGAGGATAGTGTTTTGCATGCCAGCGCCTTGAATAACAACATCATCAATATCTAAAGATAATCCATCACTAAAATTGTATATTCCAGCAACAAGTTGAATGGTATCGCCGGATTTAGCTAAAATAAGTGCCTCTTGGAGTCTCTCCTGAACCTCAGAACCAGGCTCAATTGTTATAATATCAGCCTGTACCAGTTGAGATAGATTTATGATGAATAAAAAAACAAATAATTTACGCATTGGTTATAAACCTGTATTTTATGATTAAGTTAAATCATAACAGTCAATAAAAAAATAAAAAGGGGTGCTGTATGTTTAGGGCAAAGAATTACATGATTTTTCTTTTGTTTTTCCTCCTAACTTCGTGTGAAAATAATGAAAAAATAGGACTTGAAGCTGATTTAGCTCTTCAAAACGGAAAAATCTATACAGTTGACCCAGCTAACCCGTGGGCATCTTCAGTAGCTATTAGGTCAGGAAAAATTATCTATATAGGCAATGATCGAGGTGCAAAGCAACATATCGGTAGCAATACTCGACAAGTCGATTTAGAAGGAAAAATGGTTCTTCCGGGTTTTCATGATATTCATGTTCACCCNGTCCATGCTGGGGTCTCCTATCAACAGTGTTCGCTATTTGATATTGTTGGAATTGATAATATNCTAACAAAAATTAAAAAATGCGTTGAAGAAAAAGCTGATGCTGAATGGATAGTAGGTCATGGCTGGTCCATAGGAGAATTTACTCGCGAAAATATGCCTACTAAGGAAGCTCTTGATAAAATCAGCTCAAATAAACCAATCTCACTAAAATCGTCAGACGGCCACTCATTATGGGTGAATTCGTTGGCATTAGAATATTCCAATATAAATTCACAAACACCAGATCCCGTATTTGGCCATATTGAACGCAAAAAGGAGAGCACCGAACCTTCAGGTCTCCTACATGAAGACAGCGCAATGATGTTAGTTATGAACAATGAACCAAAATTAACAGAAAAAGATCTTATTGNAGGTTTAGAATTTTCGAGAGATATTTTTCACAGCTTCGGGATAACAGGNGTACAGGATGCAATATTAAAACTAGAGCCAGGAGACGCTTATTATGGTCTCGATGCTTATAACTATTTAGATCAAAAAGACGAATTAAATTTACACGTAGTTACTGCAATGCTGTGGGAGAATGGTGGTTCTCTAGAAGAACAATTACCACAATTTCTAAAAACCAGGGAACAACAATCAAAAAGTAAGAATGTTCGATCAACATCTATAAAATTCTGGCAAGACGGGGTAATAGAGACTCATACAGCTGCAATGCTAGAAGCATACTCAGACAGATCTGATGGTTTCCGAGGGGTACTACAAAACTCACCGGAAGAACTAGACAAGGCTATAACNGCCCTTGATGCTGAAGGATTCCAGATACATTTCCACTCGATTGGTGATCGTGCTATTAAAGTAGCTTTTGACTCAATTGAATTAGCTAGAAATACTAACGGTAAGCGCGATAGTCGGCACCATATTTCACACTTACAAGTATTTGATCCTGATGATATAGCAAGATTTATAGAACTAGATGTAGTAGCCAATTTTCAACCACTGTGGTCAATTCAAGATAAGTGGATCACNGAATTTACTTGGCCTCTTATAGGAGAAGAAAGAAGCAGATGGTTGTATCCTATAAATACGGTGCTCAAAACTGGAGCTATTATTGGATTTGGTAGTGACTGGTATGTTACATCAGTTAATCCTCTGGATGGTATAGAGGTAGCAGTAACTCGCCTTGAACCAAATGGATTGACTGATATTCCGCTAGGTGAAAATGAAGAAATCAGTCTAGCCGAAGCCATAAAAAGTTATACTATCAATAGTGCTTATGTAAATTTTCTAGATGATAGAGCTGGGTCAATTGAGATAGGAAAGCAAGCCGATTTGATCATTCTTGATAAAAATCTATTTGACATAGAGCCTTCTGAGATTAATGAAACAAAAGTAATGGCAACTCTATTTAATGGAAAACTTGTTTTTGGTCAATTCTAGTTATTTTTTAGAAATAAATTCTTTACATATTTTACTAAAAACATGNTTATAACTGGTATATTTAAAAGTCTATATTAAGCCCATATATATTTATAAGATGAAACATGAATAAAAAATCCATTCAAATCGCAAAATCTACCATAGCAATTGAAATTGAAGCGCTAAGGTTAATGTCAGAGCGTCTTGGTGAAGAATTCCAATCAGCTGTAGAAATTATTACTGCTAGTTCAGGTCGAGTTGCTGTACTAGGTATGGGAAAATCTGGAATCATTGCAAAGAAAATTGCTGCTACCCTTGCATCTACCGGAACCACTGCATTTTTTGTNCATCCCGCGGAGGCATTTCATGGTGACTTAGGTATGATTCAGAAAGATGATGTGGTNTTAATGATTTCCAATAGCGGAGAAACTGAGGAAATTATTAGATTATTTCCTTTCTTAAAACATCAAGGAAATAAAGTAATCGCTGCTACTGGTAATAATTTATCAACACTCTCCTCTCATTCAGATGTTGTTCTAGATGTCCATGTGAATCGAGAAGCATGTGACAATAATTTAGCGCCTACCACCTCAACAACTGCNGCCTTAGTCATGGGAGATGCCTTAGCNATGGCACTTTCATANGAAAAAAACTTCCNGCTCGAGGATTTTGCTCGTTTTCACCCTGGNGGAATGCTCGGTAAACGACTCTTAACACGTGTAGAAGATGTCATGCAAACCAAGGNACTTCCATTATGTTCTCCNGACACTTCGTTTAAAGATCTTGTGCATACAACCAACAAAGGNCGAATGGGGCTTGCTGTAGTAATGAAAAATAAATCAATACTCGGATTGATTACCGATGGTGATATTCGAAGGGCTCTTGATGACACTGAGAATATAAAGANCATAAAAGCGAAAAACATNATGACCCCTAACCCCAAAACAACAAAACCAAACNCACTCATGACAGAAGCAGAAGAATTAATGCATTTAAATAAAATAAGTTCATTGATTGTAATTGATGATAAGGAAAAACTCCTTGGAATCCTGCAATTACATAATATTGATATAATTTATAAGTAATATCTAATAAGTAATTAATTTATAACAATTTTAAATAAATATATTTTATGATTATGAATCAAACTTACTCGAATAATTACCGAAATTTTGACATTATTGTCCATGGTGCTAGCGGCTTTACTGGAAAACTAGTCGTTGAATATCTATGGAAGAAATATGGAGAANATTCAGACCTTAAATGGGGTATATCAGGTCGAAATCACGCNAAACTAAAAAGCGTATTATCATCACTCGATATTCCGCTACATTCTGTACAAATCTTAATTGCTGAGAGTCATGACTCAGGAGCTCTTGATAAAATAACAAGTCAAACAAAAGTGGTNATTTCTACTGTAGGTCCCTATGCNAAATACGGCTCACAATTAGTCAAATCTTGCGTAACACAAGGAACNGATTATTGCGATCTTGCTGGAGAATTACAGTGGGTAAGAAAAATGATTGATGAGCATCAAGAAGGAGCTGTAAAAAGTGGAGCACGTATAATTACATCCTGTGGTTTTGATTCAATTCCATCTGATATTGGNGTTTTCTTTTTACAAAATGAGTCAGATAAACTCTATATGAAACCATGCTTTAAAATTAAACTACTTGTTAAATCAATGAGTGGTGGTCCGAGTGGAGGAACNATAGCAAGCATGATGAACCAACTGNTTGANGGAAAACAAGATAAAACAATCGCAAGAATAATATCTAATCCATACACTTTAAATCCTTCTACTCAATATAGAGGCCCAGATAAACGAGACCAAACTTCCGTCAAGTATGATAAAGAACTTAAAACATGGACAGCGCCTTTTGTTATGGCNATAGTTAATACCCGTGTAGTAAGAAGAACTAATGCCATAATGAATTTTTCATATGGTGAAAATTTTTCCTATACAGAAGCAGTAAGTTCTGGNGCTGGTTTAAGAGGTTTNTTTAAAGCAATNATTNCTACTTTCTTTATAGGAATATTTTTAGTGGCAAGCTCAATAAAAATAACTAGAAATCTTTTACTAAAATATTTCTTACCTAAACCAGGCCAAGGACCAAATAAAATGCAACGCGAAAAAGGGTTTTATAATCTTATAATGCATGGATTCACAGATGATGGAGATAAAATATCAATAAAAATNACTGGCGATAGTGACCCCGGTTATGGCTCTACAAGCAAAATGTTAGCTGAAAGCGCAGTTTGTCTTGCATTAGATTCTCTTAATATTNGTGGTGGATTNTGGACTCCGGCCTCTTCTATGGGAAATAAATTACTTGCAAGACTTTCAAAAAATGCGGGCATAAAATTTGAAATACAAAAAAAATAAAAACTTTCTAGCACTAGTAGCTACTTTTTTAATTTTAAGTTGTTCCAGCCAAATAACTGTTCTAGATCCAAATATACCGAAACCAGTAATCGCCTCATCTAACTTGTCGGCAGCTATTAAATATCCAGATAATTTTGAAGATTTCTCNCATGAAGANCAAATAATTGGAGAAGATAAATGGCAAATTAAACTTGGTGGATCTAATAAAATATTATTTAACAAATTATTTTCTTCGATATTTAACGACTTTATTATTCTTGATAAAGATAGCGCTCTAGAGTCAACAANAGATATTTTGATTGAACCTGAAATTGAAGCTTTTGAATTTTCAGTACCTAAACAAAGTCAAACAAATGCTTTTGCAGTATGGATTCGTTATCGAATAAAAATTTATGANAATCAGGGAAAAANAATTGCTAATTGGCCNATTAGTGCCTATGGTAAAAGTGAAACAGGAACATTCAGTGATAATAATGATTTAGGTCATGCTGCCATATTAGCTATGCGAGATGCTGCCGCTCTTATTATTCTTCAGATAGAAAAATCATCGATACTCAAATGATTATGAAAGAACGGTTAAAAATTATTTCTCTTTTANTATCTAATTCCATTACGGTNCCCCTCCTATTGTTAACTTTACTCAGNGCTTGCGTAACCGCTCGCATAGAAGATAATAGACTAGGAATNACAGGCCTAAATGATGGTGAAGGAATAGTAATAATGGCGAAAAGCTATCACCTNGGCAATGAAACTGAAAACAAATTTATCTCTTGCATCAGTAGAAATATGAGAGATGGTGCTTCAGGACTAAGAATAATATCTAACCAAGAATTTGTTGATTCTCTTTTTCCATGGTTTGAGCCAAGAACTGCCCCAGCAAATATGCAGTCTCTACCTCTATTGATGAACAGACCTGAGGTAGCAAGCATTATCAAAAATAACGGTATTCGATATATTATCTGGGTTGATGGAAATACTGACAGTTCTGGAGGCGGCGGAAATCTATCATGCGCTGTGGGTCCAGGTGGTGCAGGATGCTTTGGTTTTGCTTGGTGGTCAGATGATGCGAAATATGAAGCATCAGTCTGGGATCTATCAGATTTCTCAGAGGATGGTAACGTAACTGCTGACTATAGCGGAACTTCTTTTTTACCTGCAGTGATTATTCCAATACCATTTATTGCCCGCACCCAAAATAGAGCGTGCCAAGGCCTTTCAGAACAATTAAAATTATTTATTGTCGGATAAATAAAGATGTCCGATTTTAATTATGAAAAATAAAAAATTACGAAAAGAAATTATATTATTTATTGTTTTTTTATTTTTCGGATTATTTCTTTTACCATTTCTAATCTATTTTATTGGATATATNGTATTTGGTGATTATGCTGGAGGTGGTTTTACTGATTTATATAAGGACCTTTATATCAGGATTTCTCATATTGACCCAGTTGCATGGTTTATTATTCTATCACCGTATNTAATTTGGATAAGTTTACGTCAAACATTATTCTTATATAGAAAGAGAAAAAACTATCGNGATAAAAACACTACTGTTAACTAGTTTATAATATCAGCTATTCATTGATGTGNTTTTTATGGAGTAATAATTGAAAATAAAAATTTCTATAATAATTCTTCTTNCGTTGTCTATTTCACATGCTGAAATANTCATAGATAACTCGCTTGAACTTCAGAANCNAGATAAACACGAAGAAATTAGCCAATTAGTAAAAAAATTCTTTGAGAACTCACACTATAGTGAAATAAGAATTAATGACGAGTTATCATCAAAGATATTAGAGAGCTATATCGATTCTATGGATGGTAACAAATCTTATTTCTTATTAAGTGATATTGAAAATTTTAACAATTTAAGCAATCAAATTGATGACATGATTGGTTCTCAATCACTTCAACCTGTATTTGACATGTATGAAGTATATAGAACCAGGGCAAAAGAACGGATGACATATGCTTTACAACAATTGGAGTTAAAAAAAGACTTTACGATTGATGAAAATTTTTTGTTTGATCGATCAAATTCAACTTGGGCGAACAGCATAAACGAGCTTAACGAAATCTGGAGAAAAAGAGTAAAAAATGATGCTCTCAACCTAAAGCTTACAGGAAAAGAATGGAGTGAAATTCAAGAGCTACTCAATAAAAGATATTCAAGATTTCTAAAACAAATGGATCAGCTAAACAATGATGATGTCTTTGAATCATTCATGAATGCATTTACTCATTCACTAGATCCTCATTCCAGTTATATGTCTCCCCGTAATTCCGAAGAATATCAAATACAAATGAGTTTATCTTATTATGGTATTGGAGCCACTCTGCAAATTGAAGATGATTATGTTTTGATTGTTAACCTTATTCCAGGGGGTCCTGCTGCAATTGATGGAAAATTAAAACCCAAAGATAAAATAACCGCAGTTGGACAAGGAGTAGATGGTAAATTGATCGATGTGATCGGATGGCGCATTGGTGATGTTGTTGAACTTATTCGTGGTCCTGAAAATACCGTTGTCAAACTTCAAATTTTGTCCTCAGGAGCCATTCCAGGGGCATCTGAAAAGATTATAAATATAACAAGGAATCAAGTTAAACTTGAAGATCAAGCAGCAAAAAGCAATATAATTTCAGTACCCAGAGAGAACACAGAATGGAATATTGGGGTAATCACAATTCCTAGTTTTTACCGTGATTTCAAATCAATGATGGATGGTAACCGAGATTATGCGAGTACAACCAAAGATGTAAAACGCATCATTAAAGAATTAAAAGAAAAAAATATAGATGCATTAATACTTGATCTTCGCAGTAACGGTGGAGGACATTTAACTGAAGCAACTGCCCTTTCAGGGCTTTTTATAGAAAATGGACCAATTGTTCAACTTCGTAATGCAAATGGAAGAATAAGTAGATTGGATGATCCTGATCCATCACGTCGCTTGGCATATGATGGGCCATTAATTGTCTTAGTTAACAGATTTAGCGCTTCAGCTTCAGAGATTTTTGCAGCTGCTATCCAAGATTATGGGCGAGGTATTATTGTTGGGCAACAGACCTTTGGTAAAGGAACTGTTCAGAATTTATATCCCTTAAACAGATACATAAAAAAACCCAAGGATAAAGAATTTGGTCAACTTACGATGACTATTGGAAAATACTATCGTGTAACTGGTGAAAGCACACAACATCGAGGAGTAATGCCTGATATAGAATTACCTTCACATATAGACCTTCAACTTGTGGGAGAAAGCACAAGAAAAACAGCTCTTCCATGGGACACCATACGTACAGCAAAATTTAAGCTGTATAACCCTGCATTAGAAAATGCAATCCCATCCTTATCTAAAAAATCAATATCAAGAAGCAGAACTAATGACGATTTAAGATTTTTAATTGAAGAAATTGAAAAACTAAAGAATTTCCGAGCTAAAAAAACGATATCACTAAATCTTGAGCAAAGAGAACAAGAAAGAAATACGGAAATACAAGATCAATTAAAAAGAGGTAACGAAAGAATTTCTGCACTAAATTTAGAATTAGGAATAGAAGCCCCTGATTTTATAAAATCATTAGAGGAATTGGAGCAGCTAGATTTACCAGAAGTAGATATCAATCTAAATGAAGCAGCTGAGATTGCAGCAGATTTAATCCTATTGAATAACGACACATTGATCACAAAAAATAATTAGCTATTTACTATCATATGACCTTTGTCTAGTAAATATTCGAGCCACTTGTTAAGCATAACATTCCGATTCCATCGAATACTTAATTCCTCATCATGTTTTTTTAGAAATAATTTCAAAGCAAAGCTCTTAGATGCTCCTAATGCGCTTAAGGCTTCGCTTAAATTACTATCTAAATATACTCTAATTTTAAAATCAGGATTTGTTACCCACTCATCATCAAAAAAATAATGGGACAAAGAAAATGTTATTGTATGTTTAGATTTATTATGAATTCTTAAATGCAAATCGAAATCATTTGATAGATGAGAAATGTGATATCCAGTNAGCTGATGNAATGAAGGNACTAATTGCTTCACTCTATAAAAATTACTTTCATAGAGAGCCATTAAACCAGTAAAACTTCTTGGCTCTATAATAGTCTCTGGATTTATTTGATGGTCATAAAGCATATTCTATATTATATAATAGGCAGCACAGATATTTGTAATGAAATTTATATCATTCAATTTCAACCATAATCATATCTTCCTTTTAATCCCTGTTTGATCAAGAATACGGCTAGAAATCTCCTCAATTGAGAATGCTGTAGTATCAACATATGGAATAGAATAACGCTTAAATATTTTTTCTGCCTCACGAAGTTCATATCTGACTTGCTGAGTCGAAGAGTACTTACCCAATGCTCTTCTTTCTTTTCTGATTTGACGCAATCTCTTGGGTTCTATAGTTAAACCAAATATCTTTTTCTTTTGTGCNTCAAGAAATTTAGGGAGTATACCTTGATCTAACTCTTCATCTGTCAGTGGAAAATTAGCTGCGNAGATTCCATATTGCAAAGCAAGATAAAGACAGGTAGGAGTTTTACCTGTTCTTGACACACCTACCAATATGACATCGGCCTCATCATAGTTTTGGTTAAAACCCCCATCATCATTTGTTAAAGCGAAATTAGTCGCTTCAATACGACTCATATAACTATCAATATCACTCATTCCATGAGCTTGNCCTACTTTTTGAGTAGATTTCTGNTTGAATTCCTTTTCAATTGACTTTAAAAAAACATCAAAAATATCAAGATATAATCCGTGAGACGCTTTTAATAACAACCTCAAATCCTCTCTTACTAGCGTCCCAAAAATAATCGGNCTTATAGCNCTTTCATNAAAATCTTGATTAATTTTACTTACAACATTTTTTGTCTTGTCTTTAGTNTCTATAAATGGCAAAGTTTCTTGCCGAAAGNNCTTAATATCAAATTGAGTAATCAGACTATGACCAAAAGTTTCAGCTGTAACTCCAGAATGATCGGAGAGAAAATATATTTTTCTCACAATAGGTACCTTTATAAAAGTAGCATTTAGAATGAAATTAATAGATGTCTAGATAATATAATAGATTCTCCACTTCCCAGGAAGTAACCAAGGAATAAATATTGAATTCATATACCATAAATCTAAAAAATCTCAGCAAAGATGATATTGAGATTGTCGGAGGNAAAAATGCTTCGCTTGGGGAAATGATTAANAACCTAAGTAAACTGGATATTAAAGTNCCAGGAGGATTNGCAACAACATCAAATGCTTACAGAGANTTCTTAAANATAAATAGTTTGGATAAAAAAATAAATAATATTCTTAAAACGCTAGANGNCNATGACATANCTGCCCTTTCAAATGCNGGAAAAAATATTAGAAAATGGATTCTTGAAACCAAATTACCAGAAAAATTAACGAAACAAATTGAATTTGCGTGGAAAGAAATGTCTAAAGGCAATGATATAAGNGTAGCTGTCCGTTCNTCAGCCACAGCCGAGGATCTCCCAGANGCTTCTTTTGCCGGACAACAAGAAACTTTCCTAAATATTAGAGGTTTCACTAGTCTCATTAAAGCCATTCACAAGGTTTACGCATCTCTCTTTACTGACCGTGCGATAGCATATCGTGTTCATCAAGGATTTGATCATTCACAAATTGCTTTGTCTGTTGGTNTTCAACATATGGTGCGGAGTGATCTTAGTACGTCAGGAGTTATGTTTACCTTGGATACAGAATCTGGTTTTCGTGACGTTGTATTTATAACATCTTCATATGGNCTTGGTGAAACTNTAGTACAAGGCGCNGTGAATCCAGANGAATTCTATGTATATAAACCTTCTTTAGAAAATAATNACTTCCCTATCATCAGAAAGAATCGTGGAAGTAAAGCGGTAAAAATGATTTATAGCGATGAGCTAAACCCTGGAGAAACTACTAAAACTATAAATGTAGATCGAAGTGAAAGACTGAGATTTTCATTATGTGATGATGAAATAATAGATCTCGCAAAAAAAGCTGCACTTATTGAAAAACATTATGATCGCCCGATGGATATAGAATGGGCAAAAGATGGGGTGGATGGATGCCTGTATATTCTTCAAGCTAGACCAGAAACAGTTCAAAGTAACAATGGAAGTTCAATTCAAAGATTTACATTAAAAAATCATTCACCTGTAATATCTAGAGGAAGAAGTATTGGGCAAAAGATAGGTACTGGTACAGCAAAAATTATTAGGAATGCTAAAGAAATGCACCGGATTCAGATGGGAGATGTGCTGGTTTCTGATATGACTGACCCAGATTGGGAGCCTGTTATGAAAAAAACTTCTGCAATCGTAACTAATCGAGGAGGACGAACCTGTCATGCTGCGATTATAGCGAGAGAACTTGGAATACCAGCAGTGGTTGGTTGCAATGATGAAACTAAAACCATTTCTGATGGAGAAATGGTAACTGTAAGTTGCGCTGAAGGAGATGAAGGATTTATTTATAAAGGCCAATTAAATTTTGAAGAACATAATATTGAATTAGACGGGCTTCCTGAAATACCAGTAAATATCATGATGAATGTCGGCAACCCTGATCGTGCATTTGATTTCGCTAATATCCCAAATCATGGTGTAGGACTAGCTAGACTGGAATTTATAATCAATAGAATGATTGGTATTCACCCAAAAGCATTGTTGCAATATGAAAAAAATAATAAAGAAATAAAAGAAGCTATCAACGAACAAATGGCTGGCTATGATGATCCTATTGATTTTTTTATAAATAAATTATCTGAAGGAATATCGACAATAGCTGCGGCTTTCTCACCAAAACCTGTAATTGTCAGGTTATCTGATTTCAAAACTAATGAGTACTCAAACCTAATAGGTGGAGAAAATTTTGAGCCTAAAGAAGAGAACCCAATGTTAGGATTTAGAGGTGCAGGACGATATATCTCTAAAGAATTTCAACCATGTTTTGAACTCGAATGCCAAGCCATAAAAAAAGTCAGAGGAGAAATGGGGCTAAAAAATGTAGAAATTATGATTCCATTTGTAAGAACAATAAAGCAAGCGGAAGAAGCAATAAATTTACTTGCTAAAAATGGCTTAGAAAGAAAAAAAGATAACCTAAAAATAATAATGATGTCAGAGTTACCCTCAAACGCTCTTTTAGCTGAGGATTTCTTAAAATATTTTGATGGAATGTCAATCGGCTCCAATGATCTGACTCAATTAACACTTGGATTAGATAGGGATTCCTCGTTGGTAGCAGATATTTTTGATGAACGTGATGAAGCTGTAAAATTAATGATTGCGATGACAATCAGGGCCTGTAAGAAACAAAGTAAATATATTGGTATCTGCGGTCAGGGACCGTCTGACCATCCAGATCTAGCAAAATGGTTAGTTGAAGAAGGTATTGAGAGCATATCACTTAGTCCTGATTCAGTTCTTGAAACATGGATGTTTCTTGCTGGCGAATCAATTTAACCAAAAAAACTAAAAATAATTAATTCTTAAGTTTTTGTATAAACAACAGTGTAGTTATTTGCTGGCATTGCGTATAAAGCAGTCCTAGTTAATTCTGAAGTTTTTGCAAAACCATCTAAATCCTCTAGGTCTCTTATCCCCATTGCTGAATTTTGATCAAATAATAATTTATTAAATTCTTCATTACTTTCACTAATGAAACTACCGTTTATCTTAAAAGGTCCGTATAAACAAAATTTGTTGTTACGTGACAAGATAACACCTATCAATGAGAACATAAGCTCAACTGCTTTGATATTCATAATGTGAGCTGTATTTGAAGAAAATACTGCGTCATACCGACCAATAACAGTCTTATCTCTTTCGACGTCAAGGTTAATTGGCGGCTTAACATTAGAGCGACCGCTATATTTAATCCAGTCGTTAATTCCCTTGTGATTACATGACAAATCACTTGTTTGCCAAGTTATATTTGGCAAACATTTAGCAAAAAACACTGCATGCTGACCTGTTCCAGATCCTATTTCAAGAACTTTTAGGTAATTACTGAATTCAAATTTCAATACTTCAGATATAACTTCTCGATTTCTGTTGCATGCCTCAGCATTAGGTCTTTTTTTTCCCTTGTTCAATGTAAGATTTTTATCTAAAAAAATACTCTCGATAATATCTAAGCTCATCAATAGAATCGTAAATATCAGCTAAAGCACGATGTTTTGGTTGTTTTCTAAAATTTTTAATTTCATTAGGGGCCCACAATTGAGCAAGAATTTTGACGGAACTCACATCCAAATTCCGATAATGAAAAAAATTCTCAAGAGATGGCATTTGTCGCGCAAGAAATCTTCTATCCTGACAGATGCTACTGCCACACATAGGTGATTTTTTTTGTTCAACATATTCTTTGAGAAATTCTAAAGTTCTTTTTTCTGCCTGTTCTACTGTCATCTCCGTTTGCAGAACTCTTTCAGTCAGACCTGATGATCCATGGTGTTTTGTATTCCATGCATCCATTCCGTCCATTATTTCTTTTGATTGATGTATTGCCAATACTGGGCCTTCAGCAATAAAATCAAGCTCCTTATTAGTAATTATCGTAGCAATTTCTATAATATGATCATTTTGAGTATCCAAACCCGTCATTTCGAGATCAATCCATATCAGGTAAATCTCGTTATTAATTTTTTTTTTATCTGGCATGCTCGAATTTATCGCTCGTATTAACGTTGTATCCGTTTTATTATTTATTACATATCATAGTGCAATAATATCGTTCGTAATAGCATAAAATGCTTAATACAGATTTTATATGATCCTAAAAATTAATCACAAAGCTCAGGTCATCGCTACTTACAGTCAACGAATGATCGTAAGAACAGTAAACGGTGAACATTTTAATGCAAGAATAAAAGGGAAAAATCTTCGCCCTGTCTGTGGTGACTGGGTTCTAATTGAATCTATTAAAAATGAAAATGAAAAATTAATAACTAAAATTTCAGTCAGAAATAATGAGCTCTCTCGAATAAACACGAGGGGTAAAAGAGAAATTTTGGCAGCAAATATTAATTTACTGATTATTGTAATAGCTGTTCATCCTGAACCAGATTGGTATGTTGTTGATAGATACATAAGTACAGCAGAAAACATGGGGATCAAAGCTGTTATAGTTTTTAACAAAATTGATCTTGATAAAAAAAATAATAAAGCGATTGATTTCATCCAAGATTACAAAAAAATTGGATACCAAACTATTAAATGCAGTGTTAAAGAAAATAGCAATTTGGATAAAATATGTCAGATCGTGGAAAATAAAACAGCTATTCTCGTGGGTCAGTCTGGTGTCGGTAAATCTAGTATTATCAACAAAACTACAAATAATATTCTCAAAATCTCAGAAATTTCGGTAGTTAGTGGCCAAGGAAAACACACCACGGCCAATTCAATGATGTTTGATTTACCAAATAAAGGAAAACTAATTGATTCGCCCGGAATACGTGATTTTATAACCTATGCAGAATCATTTTCAGAAATAATTTCTGGGTATAAAGAAATTAAGCTACACGGCGTTGATTGTAAATTTCATAACTGCCGCCATCTCAGAGAACCCGATTGTGCTGTAAAATATGCTGTTTTAAAAGGAAAAATAACCAATCACAGATACAATAGTTTCAAGAGACTAATTAATATATTAAAAAATTTAAAAAAAATTAATTAACTTTACCGATCAACCGGGCGGCCACATCAGTGCTCTACCGCCCAATAAATGTAAATGTAAATGAAAGACAGTTTGTCCTGCGGCAGAGTTACAATTCATTACTACTCGATAACCTTCATTAGAAAAATTATTTTTCTTTGCTATTGAGGCTGCAACTAAAAACAGTTGGCCCAAATTATCGCAATCACTTTCGATAAGATCATTGATAGTTGGTATATGTCTTTTAGGGATAATTAAAATATGCGTTGGTGCTTGGGGATTAATATCATTAAAAGCTATAATATTTTCTGACTCAAAAACAACGTCTGCATTAATATCCCCATTAACAATTTTACAAAACAAACAGTCTCCATTCATTATCTCGATTCCTTTATTAATAAATTGCTCTCTCAATCAATAATTCTCCTACCAAAAAATGCATGAGATAAAGTTCCGACATCAACATACTCTAATTCCCCTCCGAGCGGTACTCCATGAGCAATTCTACTTGCCTGGACACTGCAGCGTGATGCCATTTCAGATAAAAAATGAGCTGTAGCATCCCCTTCAACAGTTGGATTTGTAGCAATAATTAACTCCTTTATATCTTCAGCCTTTAACCGTTTTTCAAGTTGATTTAAATGAAGCTCTTCTGGCCCTATACCATCTAGTGGAGATAAATGCCCCATAAGAATAAAATATTGACCGCGATAACCTGTAGCATCATCTATAGCCATTACGTCAGCAGGTGATTCTACAACACATATTTGGGATTTCTTTCGTTTTTCAGATGAACAGATATGGCATAAATTATTCTCAGTAAACATTCTGCATCTTTCGCAATGTTTAATTTCTGAAACAGCAGTTGCTAGGGCTTCAGATAACACAGAAGCCCCGTCTAGGTTTCTTTCAAGTAAATAAAAAGCTATCCTTTGCGCAGATTTCTTACCAATGCCTGGCATACATTGTAAGGATTCTATCAAGTGCATCAAAACAGAAGAATAAGTCACGACAATACCTTTAAATACTTAAAATGGTAATTTCATTCCTGGCGGCATTGGAATTCCTGTCGCCATTCCAGAATATTTTTTTTGAATTGTTGATTCAACTTTTCTTACAGCGTCATTAAACGATGCAATAATTAAGTCTTCTAACATATCTTTATCATCACCCAATAGATCATCATCAATTTCTATTGATTTAACTTGATGTTTGCAAGTCATGGTAAGCTTTACCAAGCCTCCACCAGATTCTCCTATAACGGTTAAATCTGCTAGTTCTTTTTGAGCTTTTTGCATATTTTCTTGCATTTGCTGCGCTTGCTTCATAAGTTGTTCCATACCACCCTTCATTACTTTTCTCCTAACATTTGGAAAAT
>PBBK01000010.1 GCA_002717685.1 Gammaproteobacteria bacterium
CAGGAATATCAGCTGATAGATAAGTGTTTTTGGCCTGCGGGTTATTATTGTTATTACAGAGATGCTGAAAAGAAGGGTTATAGCGGAGTTGCTATCTATACTCGACACAAACCATTACGAATTGTAAAGGGTATTGGTAACTTAGAGTTTGACAATGAAGGCCGCTATATAGAAATTTGTTTAGGTAATATCAGTGTGGTTTCTTTGTATTTACCATCTGGCTCTTCTGGAGAAGTTCGTCAGGAATTCAAGTTTCGTAGCATGGATATCTTTAGAAAACATCTGAAAAAACTTAAACGACGGAAAGCAGAATTTATTTTATGTGGAGACTGGAATATCGCACATAAAAAGATTGATATTAAAAATTGGAGAGGAAATAAAAGAAATTCTGGATTTCTTCCAGAAGAGCGAAAATGGATGGATGATTTATTCAATATTGAAAATTATATTGATGCTTTTCGAANTATTAATAAAAATGAAGATCAATNTACTTGGTGGTCTAATCGAGGCCGTGCATGGGAAAAGAATGTCGGATGGAGAATTGACTATCAAATTGTTACNCCTAAACTCAAGAATAAAATATTGAATTCTAATATTTNTAAAAATGATCGNTTTTCTGATCANGCCCCNCTAATAATAGATTANGATTGGAATTTATTACGTTGAATATTAAAGAAGAGGNAANAGGTAATTNATCAGTGANAGGNTGGNGATNTTACTTCCAGAGTAAAATTATATCNCTCTTTTTTCTTGGTTTTTCGGCTGGNCTNCCATTTCCTCTAGTTTATTCAACNCTTAGTGCCTGGCTTGAAGAAGCCAATATCGAGAGAAGNACAATTAGTACTTTTGCTTGGCTTGGNTTTGCCTATAGNTTTAAATTTTTATGGTCACCTCTTGTTGATTCTCTTCCAATTCCTTTGNTAACACGATGGCTTGGACGGCGTAGATCATGGNTATTAGCTTCACAAATNGGACTTGGNATTAGTATTTTTGTCCTTTCTACTATTGATCCTATTTATGCGATAGGTGCTTTTACTATGGTGGCAATTTTGGTGGCATTGTTATCTGCAACTCAAGATATAGCTCTTGATGCNTATCGAATAGAAATTGCCGCCATTGATATGCAGGGTCTATTAGCCGCTGCATATCAATATGGATATAGAATTGCTTTTGCATTTGGCACAGCTGGCGCTTTATTAATTGCAGAATTTGGATCATGGGCAACGAGCTATAAAGTAATGGCNATATGTATGACTATAGGAATCGTAACAACTCTTTTATCTAAAGAGCCTGAAACTGTTGTTTCTGTATTATCTAGAAGAAAAGGGACAAAATTACAAAGGTTAAANCAGTGGACATCAGAAGCTGTGATTGGTCCGTTTAANGATTTTATGAAGCGTTATGGTGCCTGGACTTTTACTCTTTTTGCTTTTATAGCACTGTTTAGAATTAGTGATTACGTCATGGGGATTCTGGCAAACCCATTTTATCTTGATATTGGTTTTTCTAANACNGAAATTGCTAGCGTGACTAAAATCTATGGCTTGGGGATTATAATGTTAGGAGTTGCGGGTGGGGCCGCAGCTATTCTTAANTTTGGCGTTGCAAGATGCATCATTATTGCAACAATACTTATAGCAAGCACTAACCTATTTTTTGTCGGAATGGCAATTTCTGGAGCGAGCCTAAAAATGTTAGTTNTTACTATTACAGCTGACAATTTTGCAAATGGGTTTGCCGGCACGGTTTTTATTGCATATCTCTCAAGTTTAACCAANGTTTCATTTTCTGCAACTCAGTATGCATTACTAACATCCGTAAGTACTTTTCTTGGTAAATTTACTGCAGGTTACTCAGGAAATATTCAGGAAGCGATAGGGTGGGCNGGCTTCTTTCTTTATGCGGCAGCACTGGGTTTACCGGCTATTATTTTGTCAATTGTTATTGCTAGAGGTTATAAAAAAATTAATTCATCTAATGAGTAATGAAACCACATTAATTCACNAGCTAATTATTGGAAATATTGACGAGATCAAAAATCCAGGTTGCCGTGAATTTTCCGCTGGCGATAGCGATTGGCCATTTAAGGGNTTTATTGTTAGACAAGGCGAGGATATTTTTGCATACCAGAATTATTGCATGCATGCGGGNCACCCTCTAAATTGGAAACCAGATAGTTTCTTAACAGCAGATAAGAGCAAGATTATTTGCGCATCTCATGGTGCAATTTATGATATAGCTAGTGGTGAGTGTGTTGCAGGGCCTTGCAGAGGGAAAAAACTAAACAGTATAAAATGTGGTGTTTACGATGGGTTAATTACAGTTTTTATTCCCATTAACGTTTTGTAGTTCATGNTTCTCTAATATCCAATCCCATACCCGATGGCCTTTAGCTATCGCACGAATCTCAAACTTGGTTTTTGAACGATTTAATGGATTGTTACCATTATGTTGTCGTTTTTCAATAAGCTTGAAAAATTNTTTTTTAGAGATGACCATATTGATATGCTCGGCATAGCTTTTCGAATCCGTTGCAATGTGAAATTTACCATTGCTAACTAGTTTTTTTGCAATCATTTTTATAAAGTCATTTTGAAATATCCTTCTTTTATGATGTTTTTTTTTGGGCCATGGNTCAGGAAAAAGAAGATTTACTCGATAAAGTGAATTATTTTTTATTTGATACTTGATAACTTCAATTGCNTCGTGAGAAGAAAGCTTTATATTTGATACCCCAGATTTTTTAATTTTGAGTAAGCAANAGCCAATCCCTGGTTTGTGAACTTCGATTCCAAAATAGTTATTTTTCGGATTCTCGATGGCTTCTTCAACTAATGTCTCTCCATTNCCAAATCCAATTTCTAAGATAATTGNACCTTTTCTTTTATATAGTGATGCTAAATCTAATNTTTTTTTATCAAAGCCAACGCCAAACAATGGCCAAATTGTTTTTAAAGCAGCACTTTGTGCTTTTGTAATTCGACCAGTTCTTCTAACAAAACTTTTNATTGTTTTTTCTTTAAATGTTTTTGTCACACCAGAATCAACAGAGGNATCATTAATTGTTTACACTAATTTTTTGGATTAGCAAAAAATATACTCGTTATTCCCAAGATAATTAGTAACCAGCCTAGCCACGTTATGTTTGAGAATAAAAGAATTAGCGTAGCCGAAATTATAGCTGTACTACCTATACTTATAAAAAATCTTTGTTTTTGTTGTTTATAGAGTTGATTTTTAAGATTTTGTATTTCTAAGGATTGTCTCGCATGAGAATCATTATCATTTANGCTTGTGGTTAGTTTTTTTAGTATATTGGGCATTTCTCGCAGTGTTTCCCTGAGTTGAGGTAAATTGTCACGAATATTTTTTACAATAGCATTTACTCCAACTTGTTCATCCATCCATGACCGAAGTATGGGTTGAGCAGTTTTCCATAAATCCAGTTCTGGATAAAGTTCCCTTCCAAGTCCCTCTATATTGAATAATGTTTTTTGAAGCAGAATAAGCTGGGGTTGTATCTCCATATCGAATTGCTGAGCTGTTTCGAATAATCCTAAAAGTACTTGTGCAAAAGATATTTCAGATAATGGTTTATTGAAAATAGGATCGCAAACTGTTCGGACTGCTGTTTCTAACTCATCTATGCGAGTATCAGGNGGAACCCAACCTGAATCTATATGNAATTTTGCAATTTTATAGTAATCCCTATCAAAAAATGCNAGAAAATTCTCAGCAAGATAATATTGATCACTAGNACTAAGTGTCCCCATGATGCCAAAATCAACTGCTGCATATTTTGGGTTTTTTGGATCTTCTACCTGAACAAAAATATTTCCTGGATGCATGTCAGCATGAAAAAAATTATGATGAAACACCTGGGTAAAAAATATTTCTACTCCGTTTTCTGCAAGGGNTTTTATATTGGTTTTTGCNGATTTTAATGCTTCCATATCTCGAATTGGTATACCATATATACGCTCTTGAACAAGCACTTCTTTTCTGCAGTAGTCCCAAAAAATATTTGGAACGTATAGTAGATTTGAACCTTCAAAATTACGTTTTAATTGTGCTGTATTTGCTCCTTCACGCATTAAATTGAGTTCATTCATCACAGTTTTTTCATATTCTGTAATAATTTCTAAGGGTTTTAAATTTTTACTACGTGGCCAATATTTATTAGCGAGATTAGCTAAGAAATACAGCATTTCTATATCCTGCTTTATGAATTTTTGTATATCAGGNCGCAGTATTTTTACAATGACCTCAGTACCNTCCTTTAATACTGCCCCATGAACTTGGGCCACTGATGCNGCGGCCAGTGGATTTGAATCNAATTTTAAGAATACTTTTTTTAATGGTAAATCATATATTTTAGTAAGTTGATCAATAATTTTTTTACTAGGAATGGGCTTTACCTGATCTTGAAGTTTTGATAGTTCATCTGCNATGTCAGGTGAGATGAGATCACGCCTAGTTGATATTACTTGACCAAATTTAACGAAAATTGGACCCAGTTCTTCAAACGCTAGTCGTAATCGGCGTCCCAGAGAATCTGTCTTAATATTTTTTTTTGGAAAAATATAAAAAATATATCGCAATGGTCTTAAAAAATGTGTTTTTTTTATGATTTCATCTAGTCCGTATTTAACTAAAACACGTTGGATTGCTATAAGTCTTTGTATATTTTTTAATGAAATCATGATTATTTATTAGTTTATTTTTCTATGCTCAAGCCTACTTTCGAGTCGATCGACATCATCTCGAAGTTTATTTACATCATTTCGAAATATCTCTATCTCATATTTACTCGGTAATGACCGAGATTCTTCCTGGAGAAACTCAGATATATTGTTACCCATTATAGTTGTTGATTTTTTACGCCAGCTGTTTATAGATTTAAGAAAATCACCAATACCATGGGCCACTCCATCACCTAATATCGTCGATAGTTCTTCCTCAAGATCTGGTTTGGCATATTTTAACAATTGCTGAAATTTTTTTGCGATTTGAGCATCTCCATCTAAGGAAATAGAGCCATTATAGAGGGCATCATCAGTGGTATTTGTAAGAAGATTAGCTAGCGTATAAAGCGAACCACTAATTACCACATCTGGGTTTTCGATGTGATCCTGGATGATTACTCCATCAGGTGTAACTGTGCAGAATAAAATAAGTGAGGTTTCAGTTAATTGGATTCCGAGTGATTTTCCGTTAAGAGTGCCACAAAGTTTTTTCGCATTTTTTTTCGCATTAATCTGTCGGTTAAGCAGATTAATGGCAGGACTTAATAGAGATTTTAGCTCATTCATTAAAATTTATAACCTATATGAAGAGCTACTATACCGGCACTTAGATTATGATATCTACATTGTTCAAATTTTGAATCTTTCATCATATTGAGAAGCGTTTCTTGATCAGGGTGCATTCTTATTGATTCAGCTAGATATCGATAGCTGTCAGCATCTTTGGTAACTATCTCTCCCAACAACGGGAGTATTTTGAAAGAATAAATATCATAAATTGGTTGTATTGCTTCTAAAGGGGTAGAAAATTCTAGAATTAGTAATTTACCCCCTGGTTTTAGAATTCTATGCATAGAAGAAAGAGCTATTTCTTTATTAGTTATATTTCTTAACCCAAATGCAATTGTGATGCAATCAAAACTGTTATTAGAGAAAGGAGGGGTTTCAGCATCTACCTGTACAATTGATAAATTACCTGCTGCGCCCTTGTTTATTAATCTAGCACGACCTTGATTAAGCATAGACAAATTGATGTCAGCAAGGATGACATGCCCATTATTACCGACTTGATCACAAAAGATTTGAGTTAAATCTCCCGTTCCTCCTGCTAAGTCTAATACAGCCTGATTTCTTTTTACGGAAGCTTGGTTAACCGTAAATTTTTTCCACAAACGATGAAGACCTCCGGACATGAGATCATTCATAATGTCATATCGATGAGCGACAGAATCAAAAACATTTTTAACGCGTTTTGTTTTTTGTTTTATTGGTATTTCTTCATATCCGAAGTGGGTTGTTTTTTTTACCATAATTTTTTCATTCTTGACTTTAGGACGAGCATACCCTGATGATCAGATTTGGTCGAGATAAGACTACAAAAATTTTCTTGAATCTAACAGATCATAAAAATCCGCTTTTTAAATATCTTATTTATTTTTGTTGAGTAATTAAATTTTTTTAGTTACAGAATGTAACGACTTAAATCTTCATTTTTTGAGAGTTCTGCTAGATGGTCATCAACGTATTTACCATTAACTTCAACTTTGCTCCCTTCTTTTTCAGACGCTTCAAATGAAATAGTTTCAAGCAATCTTTCCATCACAGTATGTAATCTCCGGGCTCCTATATTTTCTGTATTTTCATTTACTTGATAGGCGACTTCTGCAAGTCTTTTTACACCACATTCTGTAAATTTAAGGGTAACACCCTCTGTTCCTATAAGGGCATTATATTGGGTTGTCAACGAAGCATCAGGTTCGGTTAGAATTCTTATAAAATCTTCAGTTTTAAGTGATCTTAGTTCAACACGTATTGGAAAACGACCTTGAAGCTCTGGAATTAAATCTGAAGGTTTAGATACATGAAATGCGCCCGATGCTATGAAAAGAATATGATCGGTTTTTACCATGCCATATTTTGTATTTACTGTTGACCCTTCTACAAGTGGCAAAAGATCACGCTGAACACCCTCTCTTGATACGTCAGCACCGATACCTTCAGAACGCCTCGCTATTTTATCTATTTCATCAAGAAAAACTATTCCTTGTTGCTCAACTGCTTCTATAGCTTGAGATTTAAGTTCCTCTGTATCAAGCATTTTAGCGGCTTCTTCGTCTGTTAGCATTTTCATTGCTTGTTTTACTTTTAATTTTCTAGTCTTTCTTTTATCTCCTGACAGGTTTTGGAACATTCCCTGAAGTTGGTTAGACATTTCCTCCATTCCTGGTGGCGCCATTATTTCAATTCCAATAGGAACAGCTTGAATTTCAATTTCAACTTCTTTGTCATCAATTTTTCCTTCGCGTAACATTTTCCGAAACTTTTGACGGGTATCATTCATTCCTCGCTCAATTGTATCGTTATCATTAACATCATCAATTGCTCCTGGGGGAGGAGGTAGCAATGCATCTAGAATACGTTCTTCAGCATAATCTTCTGCACGATGACGAACTTTTGCCATTTCTTCTTCCCTTGTCATTTTTACAGCAACATCAACTAGGTCTCGAATAATGCTATCTACTTCACGTCCGACATATCCTACTTCTGTAAATTTGGAGGCTTCAACTTTAATAAAAGGCGCTTTCGCTAGCTTCGCTAAACGTCTTGAAATTTCTGTTTTGCCGATTCCAGTGGGTCCTATCATGAGGATATTCTTTGGTGTGATTTCACTGCGCAATGGNTCTTCTACTCTCATTCGTCGCCAACGATTTCTAAGAGCAATAGCAACGGCACGTTTTGCTTCATTTTGGCTTATGATATGGTTATCAAGCTCTTGAACAATTTCTCTTGGAGTCATTTGTGACATAGTGATTTCCGTAATTATTTATTTTTAGTTGAAAGTTCTTCTGTAACGATATTTTGATTGGTGAATACGCAGATATCTCCTGCAATTTTTAATGCTTCCTTTACTATAGACATTGCGCTCAGTTTTGTATTTTTTATTAAAGCCAAAGCTGCCGCTTGAGCGTAAGGGCCGCCTGAGCCAATAGCCATCAAATTATTTTCAGGTTCTATAACATCACCATTACCAGAAATGATGAAGGAACTTGTATCATCAGCCACACACAGAAGAGCTTCTAGNCGTCTTAACCTTTTATCCATTCGCCATTCTTTTGCTAATTCTATTGCTGCACGAGTTAGATTCCCATATTGCTCGTGTTTGCTTTCAAATAATTCAAATAATGTAAAAGCATCGGCAGTGCCTCCAGCGAATCCAGCAATAACTTTCCCTGAAGTTAAAGTTTTTACCTTTCTTGCATTGCCTTTCATTATGGTATTACCCATACTCACTTGGCCATCGCCAGCAATTGCTACCTTTCCATTACGTCGAACCGAAATTATTGTTGTTCCACGATATTGATTCATATTTACAATCCTGATTAATTAAATATTTATATTATGAATTTAGCGACCCTAAAACGATTGCTAAATTATTTATTCTTTCTCTTTTTCGCTCTTGGATGTGTTTGATCGTATATTTGGGCAAGATGCTGAAAATCAAGGTGCGTGTATACTTGTGTTGTACTAATATTAGCGTGCCCAAGAAGTTCCTGTACCCCACGAAGATCATGACTTGATTCTAGAAGATGTGTGGCAAATGAATGTCGGAACAAGTGAGGATAAACTTTACTATCTATTCCTTGCTGTTTTGCCCAATGGCTTATTCTTGATTGCACTGATCTAGCGCTTAATCTTTTACCTCGAGAGCTTACAAAAAGAGCTTTTTCATTGTTTTTTGCCAGTTTATGTCGTTCTGANCGCCATTTTTTTATTGCANGTATTGCATATTGACCAATAGGTAAAATCCTATCTTTATTTCCTTTTCCATGGGCATGGACAGTTTTATCTAGGAAATCAATATCATTAAGATTGAGATTTGTTAATTCACCTAAACGAAGTCCGCATGAATAAAGGAGTTCAAGAATAGCATGATCTCGAAAAAAAATTGGTCCATCTCCCTTAATATCAAGTAACTTAGCCATTCGGTCAGCATCAATATTTTCAGGAAGGCGTTTATCCGATTTTGGCGCCGTAACAGACTCAACAGGATTTTTATTAACATGCTTTTCACGTAATAAATAACGAAAAAAAGTTCTTGTGGCTGAAAGNCGACGTTGGATACTTCTTGAACTTAANCCATTGCGATAACTTTTTGCACTGTAATCTCGAATATGTTCACAATTTAGGTCTTNCCATAGATCTATTTTTGATTTTCTACAGTATTGATAGAGGGCTTCAATATCTCGACGATAATGTTTGCAAGTTAAAGGAGAAAGTCTACGTTCTATTTCTAGGTGGTTTATAAACTTCGTTATTAAATTTTTCTCGTTTTTAAGCATTTTTACTGCATTATTTTTTTAAATGATTATATCTCACAAAGATTTTATTTTTGATGTTATAAGTTCACTGATGTGTAATAAAAAGTCTGTTCTCATTCCAGGGTGAAATCGGCTTTCATCAAAACTACCTATTGCTAAAAAACCGAGTTCNGACATTTTTCCTAAGGGTATTAAAGCGATTGATTTAATCTGACTTTTTATTTTTTTTATAAATAAAAAATTATATTCTGATTTCTTTTTCCTTCCACAATAAGGAATATTTNTTGAGAGAAATTTCTTGAAAGGTTCTAANTCTTTATCGTTANTACTAACTAATTTAGTGAAGTTATTAGCGGTAAGATTTTTGTATGCTTTAATTTCATTGAAGAGAATGAACGTTGAAACATCGATATCAAAATCATTTTTAAGGGAGTTATTACATATTTGAAAAGTTTTTTTTATATCTTTTGCTATTATTAATCTGGATGATAATTTAAAAATATTTTTTGCAAGTGTTTCATTGACTCTAGCAAATTCAATGATTTCTTTAATTTGAGATTCGAGTTTAGAGTGTTTTTCTCTCAGTACTGTAATTTGTCGTTCAACCAATGAAACTGAGTCCCCAACTTCATGAGGAAAAATCAAGGTGTTTAATAAATCGTTATTCTTAACAAAAAAATTAATATGATTTTCAAGGTATTCTTTTACATCGTTATCATTAAGAGTATTTTTTTGTGCACTTATTTTTTTATTTTGAGGTTTCAATATTCAGACCTTTTTGAAATATATTGTTAGATTTTTTTATTTCTCCTAATTTTGCAAGTAAATTACCATAATCCANACATATTTCTGGAGTTATTTTAATTGCTATTGCTAATTCAAAATAATTTCGAGCCTTTCCCAAAAGTTCGTTTCTTAGGCAAACTTGTCCAGTAGCATGTAATAAATAAAAATCATTTTTTCTTTTTTCCAGCCAATTTTCTAGGCATTTGAGCTGTTTTTGAGGATCTTTCNGNTCTAGGAGACCGTATATTCTGACAAGTTTATTTTCCCAATTTTTGCTTAATCTTTTTATCAAATCTTTTTCTATTTTTTCATCCATATTCAATCNAAGCATGGCTAGGTAATAATTCTCTATAAGATTTATATTTTCTTGATATTTTCTTGGGATTTTCTTCCACAGATTTAAAATCTTNTCACTATCAGAATAAGTTTTAAGGAGTTCGTAATATACTCGTAATGACCATATTTCAAGCGTCCTATCGTCAATTTTTTGATGTTTTTTAAGTTGAGGCAATAGCTTACAGAGACTTTCCCAATCATTCGTTTCAAAATATAACTTTCCTAAGAGGGTCAAGACATAGCTNTGATCGGAATTCTCTTCTTTAAATTTTTGTATACTAGCAAGTGCCTTTTCAAATTGTCTTTGATCTAATTGGAATTCAGTTTGCTTTAAGAGTATNGCGTTAGCTGCTTCNGGAACATTTTTATAAGCTTTTCTTAACCATTCTTCGCATTCGTCATAGCATCNTCGATTATTTGCTGATTTTGCCGCTTCCAGATAATTTAGCAGGGGGGTAGTGGTTAATNCAGCCCCCATTCCCAGAAGTTTTTCACCCTTTTTAAAATTCCCTTCCGCAATTTCTATTGCCCCTTGGGTTGTTTGTTTTGTTGCTCGTGAAATTTGAAACTTCGAAGAAATTTTTGCCAAATTTTTTGGCACACGGATAATTTTTATTATGAGGAAAAAAGCTAAAACAATGATTATATAAAGCCCGATAAATACCGGAACTGACATTTCAATCAAGTAGCTCCTAATACTTATTGCTACATAACCTGGATCCTGCAATATAAGATGAGCAATTATACTGCTTAAGATGATGGTTAAGGCAATTATTGTTCCGAATTTCATTGAGCAATTTCTTTTGATTCACTGCTTTTGAGGTTAGTATTTTTTTTATAGCCCTGTAAGAGCCTTAGCGATTCTGTAATATCAGGTGGAGTTAAAAATGTATTCTGTTGGATTTCTTGGATTTTTGTAAGTGTATTAGCTACCAATAGGTTTTCAATATCAAAATATTTTTTTATCCATTCTGAAGAGTTATTCATACTTTCCTGAAAAAGAATATGTTTGCCATTTAGCATTGAAATCTTTGCTGCCTGCAAATGCAATATCAGATTTGTATACAAGTATTCTTTCGATGTTTTTAGATGAATATTATTCGATAACTCATCGTTACGGCTTATAGAGATTAAATTGCCAATTGAATTTTTAATTGATTCTAATGCTAGAGAAAAGCTAGTTATCTTATTTGTCTGGGTTTCTTTTATGATGTTGCTGGAAAATGAATTTTTTTTGATAGCCAGTGATTCAGCAATATCAATCAGATCATTTATTTTTAAAGTATTTTTTTCAATATCTGAAATTTGAAGATTTTCAAGTTCTGACATTTCCTCACTCAATTTTTCTCTAACATATAGTAATTCTGGATTATCAACAGCAGAAATTTTTTTGTCAGCTAGCCTTAGTGCAGTTAACGCTAGTTTAGGATTGTTATTAAGCTGTAATTGGACGTTTGCAGTTTGCATATAATATTCAGCCTCAGCAAGAATCCATGTGTTTTGAGTATCAGCTGAGATACCTTGAACCGAGGAAAAAGAATTTTCAAGATTTGACATTCGTTGATGAAGTGTTTTAAACGGTTGAATATTTTGCTCAAGATTTTTCTGAGATTTTGAAATATTTTCGATTTTTTCTTTTAATTCCGCGTAGTCATTCTTATAGAAATCTTCATTTTCTTGTTGATATCTTTGATAAACGGTGATGATTGCCACTGTGGGGAGTAGAATAAGGAGAATAATAAATCCTTTTATTAGTCGAGAATATTTTTTTCTACTGGAAGAATTTTCTACGGTGACTTTTTCACGAATTTTATTATCATTTAATTTTTGTGAATCGCCNNCTTCAGTTGGATCACTTTGTTTTTCATCCGTTCCTGTGGATTGTTTTTTCATAATTAANATTCTGACAGTTTATATAATTTNTTATCAATCCTTTTTTTGATTTTTTTTAGCTTAATATTNTTTAAANTAGNGGTATCACATAATCAATGNTCTACGCTNAGNGCAANTTNTGTGAAAATAANATTNACCAACTGTTTNCAAAAACATTCGGNTAAAACCTTTCANAGANGTTCTCTTTTTCATATGTTGCTGTATATTATTGTGTTTCTTATAATCATAATTGAAAAATACCCTGACAGCATAATGAAACTTTTATATTTNTAGCTAGCATCAAAAATTATTATGACAAAAGAATCAATAGAAAAATTAACGAAACAGTTTATTAAATCATTTCCTGACGGACTTCTGTCTGCAAAAGAAGATTTTGANAAAAATGTCAAGGCAGCATTAGAGAGTGGATTAGGAAAACTTGATCTTGTAACAAGGGAAGAGTTTGANGTGCAGCAAACTGTGTTAAAAAGGACNCGAGAGAAANTAGAGAAAATAGAAAAGCATCTGANCTCTCTAGCGATTAANCAGTCCATAAAAGATTAGTCTNATTGAAAAAATNTAGCTAATTTGTATAAATACAACTTTTTTAAATCTGTTTTTNTTNAGGTTTTTTTATCAATTATTGAGAAATTTGAGACAACATATAATCTACAGCATNGAAAACTTCTTTTTCCGTCAAGTCGAGTCTAGCGCCTTTAGGNGGCATATAACCATNAGGACCCATNTAACCATTGATTGATCGGTTTTGAAGAANATCTAGACCCTGCGTAATNCTTGNNGACCAATTAACCTTATCAGTTATTTTTGGAGCACCTCCTANGCCATCNCCATGGCAAATGATGCAAGCCTGNTNATANACTTCGTTNCCNGAAAGTTCAGCATTTTGAATTGGCGCGGGNGNNATTTTNTCCGTATTATTCTTTTGNANAATGGNNTGACTGTTTTTTATATTGATTNGNCCAAAAGGACGNAATTTTTCATCAATTGNCATTGCCTTNGAGGAAAGNTGGNTGTTTATAAGAGATGGCGACATAGTACGCATTTTATTTGTTACCAATGCTAATGCTGTCATAAAAATTATCATTAAAACTATAACTTTATATCCATCCGTAAATTTTTTATCATTCTTCAAGTTTTGCTCCAAAAAATTTGTAATTATAAATTAATTTTTGGGTTAAGGAAGTATTTTTTTGGAGGCGTAGTATACCTTAATCATCATTCTGTAATGAAGCAGTTCATGATTAGCAATGCTCTCAATTGTCTGCATCTTAATNGATCTTGATTGATTTCAAGCTATAGTAGTGAGACAGTAAACTTCTTACTTAATTAAAGGATAAATTTGATGAGGCTAATGACACGTTTTTTTTCTATAATTTTTTATATATCCTTGGTTTTAGGTTGTAGTCAGGAATCTCAGCAACAAGGAAATATTGACACCAAACAACAGCAAGAGACTGTTGCAGCCGATGTAGTAATAATGGGGGGCAAAGTTGCTACTGTAGACCCGGATCTAGGGAATGTTGAAGCGCTAGCTATAAATGGTTATCAAATTACTGCAGTTGGTAGTAATGAAGAAATATCTTCCCTTATTGGTTCCGAGACGAAAATCGTCGAGCTTAATGGCCGTTTTGCTATGCCAGGTTTTATAGAGGGGCATGGGCATTATTTAAGTTTGGGGCGTTCAAAACAGATTCTTGATCTAAATGATGTAAAAAATTGGAATGAAATTGTCAGCATGGTCGCAGTTGCCGTAGATAAAGCAAATCCAGGCGATTGGATTTTTGGTCGTGGTTGGCATCAAGATAAATGGGATAGCCTTCCCGATGCAGCAGTAGATGGTGTTCCAATTAACGATACTTTGAATGAAGTGTCTGCAGAAAACCCTGTGATTCTTGGCCATGCGAGTGGACACGCTGCTTTCTGGAATGACCTTGCGCTGGAAATTGCAGGCGTGACTGATGATACACCTAACCCTGAAGGAGGGACTATTGTAAGAACGCCTGATGGCAAGGCAACGGGCTTAATGCGTGAAACTGCCCAGCGGCTAATTAATCAAGCAAGAAGAGAATATGATGGTCGTCTAACACCAGAACAAGAAGAGTCATTAAATAGAGAGCGCGCACAACTTGCTGCAGACGAGGCATTAAAGTATGGAGTTACTTCTTTCCACGATGCAGGAGCGAGTTTTGAAACTATTGATTTTTTTAAACAACTTGAAGATGAAGGTAAATTGGATATTCGTCTTTATGCTATGGTCAGACGCATATCCAATGAAATGATGGAGAAGGCGCTACCTCAATATAAAATGTTGCCTGAAGGCAACGATTTTCTCACTGTACGTTCAATAAAACGCCAGATTGATGGAGCTTTGGGAGCACATGGCGCTTGGCTTCTTGAGCCTTATGNAGACCTNCCTGAGACATCGGGTCTTGTNCTTGAAAAAATAGAGGATATTGAACGTACCGCTGAAATTGCNGTCAGGCACGGTTTTCAAGTCAATACTCATGCGATNGGCGATCGTGCAAACCAAGAAACACTTGATATTTATGAACGTACATGGAATCNACTCNATGTTGANGGAAAACAATTACGTTGGCGGATAGANCACGCNCAGCATATTGATCCNCTAGATGTTCCNCGTTTTGGGGAGCTTGGTGTAATAGCGTCAATACAGGCTGTTCATGGAACTTCGGATGGACCCTGGATCCCTTCTCGTTTGGGAGATGAGCGGGCAGAAGCAACTTCACAACCTTGGCGTGACTTGTTCAATACGAACGCTATTGTTACAAATGGAACAGATGTTCCGGTTGAGCGTATTAATCCAATTGCTTCTTACTATTCTTCAGTTTCAAGAACCATGAATAATGGCGTAAAATTCTATCCGAAACATGTTATGACAAGAGAGGAAGCATTACAGTCATATACGATTAATAATGCTTTTGCAGCTTTTGAAGAAGACATCAAAGGTAGTTTGACTCCTGGAAAATATGCCGACGTAGTTATACTGTCGCAAGACCTTTTGACCGTCGATGAGGATAAAATTCCTGGCATAACAGTCGATATAACAATTGTTGGTGGAAAGATTAAATATATCAGAGACCCAAGTGCTGAAAAATTAAATTAATCTTATCTAATTTTTTCACTTTTATAATGCACGTATAATGAATAGTAATACAACATTTAAGAATTATGTTGGAGGGCGTTTTGTAACTGGATCAAAGTTTTTTGATAGTATAAATCCAGTAGATGGTTCTCTTGTTGCTAAGGTATCAGAAGCTGATGATGGAATGCTTGATGAAGCTGTTCAATCAGCACGAGATGCCTTAGATACCCAATGGTTATCAACATCAGCGGAAGATCGATGCAGAATACTTCATCAGATTGCTGATGGTATTGAAAAGCGATTTCAGGATTTTGTTGATGCTGAGATAGCTGATACTGGTAAACCCATCAAACAAGTGGCTAGCATTGATATCCCTCGAGGTATCGCAAATTTTAGATTTTTTGCTGATCTTGTAAAAGTCGCCGGATCAGAATGCTTTGAGTTGGAAACCCCAGATGGAATTCGGGCTATTAATTATTCAATACGTAAGCCATTAGGCGTGATTGGGGTTATCTCCCCCTGGAATTTGCCACTATTGCTTTTGACGTGGAAAATTGGGCCNGCCCTTGCCGCAGGCAATTGTATTGTTGCTAAACCTTCAGAGGAAACTCCCGGAACAGCGACATTATTAGCAGAAGTTATTCATGGAACAGATATGCCAGCAGGAGTATTTAATTTATTGCATGGTTTTGGTGAAGGTTCAATCGGTGAAAAATTAGCGAAGCATTCAGGAGTTGATGCGATAACATTTACCGGTGAATCTGCAACAGGCTCTTCAATCATGAGATCTGCAGCAGATAACGTTAAATCTCTATCATTTGAACTAGGTGGAAAGAATGCAGCAATTATTTGTGATGATGCAGACTTTGAATCTGCTGTAGATGGGACCGTAAGATCAACTTTCTCAAATTGCGGTCAAGTGTGCTTATCTTCTGAAAGAGTGTATGTTCAAGAAAATATATTCGAAGATTTTATTTCAGCGTTTAAAAGTAAGGCTGAAGCATTAAAGATGAGCTGGCCTAAAGACAAAGATACTGATATTGGCCCTCTTATTTCAATAGAACATCGCAAAAAAGTGCTTTCATACTTTACTCAAGCAGCCAAAGATGGAGCAACTGTGATTACTGGAGGGAAGATACCCGAGTTTGGCGATCGACGAGATAATGGCGCTTGGATAGAACCGACTATTTTTACTGGTCTATCAGAAAGTCATTCCTCGGTAAAGGAAGAAATTTTTGGCCCAGTTTGTCATGTCGCTCCATTTAAAACTGTGNCAGAAGTTATTTCAAAAGTTAATGATAGCAAGTATGGCCTTGCAGCTGCTTTGTGGACGAAAGATCTCCATAGAGCCCACTCCCTGGCACACCAACTTGAAGTTGGAATAGTTTGGGTTAATAGCTGGTATTTGAGAGATCTTCGGACACCTTTTGGCGGTGTAAAATTATCTGGTATAGGTAGAGAAGGAGGGCTACATTCATTAAACTTTTATTCCGAGCTGAGCAATATTTGTATCAAACTATAGTGGCTCTTGGAGTGAATTGACTGATTTTTTAGGTGAGAATTTTAGTGCCTTATCTTGAATTTTGGACATTCTGATAACAAAAATATCTTTTAAGTAATTCTGCATATTTTTCCATGGAGCATGAGAACCTTGCTTAGGAAATTTATGGATAGATCTCCTTATATATCCAGAAGAGAAATCTAACCAATCCTCACCTTCTTTAACTGAATCATCTGCGTGCGGACAGCAAATGGAATAATCTTTTTTGTCCATGTAATTTAGGAGCCGGCTGACATACTCACTAGTAAGATCTGCTTTTAAAGTCCATGAAGCGTTTGTGTATCCAAAAGTATAGGCCAAATTGGGTATATCGCTAAACATTACGCCTTTATAACTCATGGTTTTAGAAAAATCGATCAGAGTATCATCCACTTTTATTTCTATACCATTAAGGACTTCAAGATTCAGGCCAGTCGCCGTTATAATTAGATCTGCATTAAGATGTTTTCCAGATTTAAGTTGTATTCCTTTTTTTGTAAATTTTTCTATATGGTCCGTAACAACAGAAGCTTTTCCTGAATTAATAGCTTTAAAGAGGTCCCCATCAGGTATTAAACACAATCGCTGATCCCAAGGATTGTACGTAGGAGTAAAATGCTTTTCTGCATAATCTTTTCCAAGCGCATTACTCGCATGATTGATGAGACGTTTTTTCATCTTATCTGGATATTTTCTGGATAACGAAAAAAGCAAACTACCAATTAAGATATACATCCAGCGAATTACAAAGGAAGAAAGTCTTACTCCAAAAAACTTTTGAAGACTCTTTTCTAAATTGTTTTCATAAGGAGCTAATTCATAATAAGTTGGAGATCTTTGTAGCATCGTTACATGGGATGCTTTTTTAGCCATTGAAGGAACTATGGTAACCGCAGTAGCCCCACTTCCAATGACTACCACATTCTTATCATTATAATTTAAATTTTTAGGCCACTCTTGCGGGTGGATAATTTGGCCTTCAAAACTTTCTCTTCCCTTAAAATTAGGGGTATATCCTTTTTTATAACTATAATAACCTCCACATAGCCACAAAAAATCACAAGTGAGTTTATTTATTTCTACGTTGTTCTTTTCCTGAATTTTGACCGTCCATTTTGCCTGAGAAGAACACCAAGATGCGTGTTTAACCCAGTTATTAAGAAGTATATTTTGCTCTAATTTGTATTCTTCAACTGTTTCACGAAGATAATTTAGGATTGAAGAACCCTCTGCAATTATGTTTGCTGTTTTCCATGGCCTGAATCTGAAACCCATAGTATGCATATCAGAATCAGATCTAATCCCTGGATAACGGAACAAATCCCACGTTCCACCGATATTTTCCCTACCTTCGAGGATAGCGAAGGATTTTTTAGGGCAAAGTTTTTTTATGTGACAACCTGCACCAATTCCTGAAATACCTGCTCCGATAATTATTACATCATAATGTTTTGACTTAGGAGGTAGATTGTTTTCTGTTGTATTTATTGACATAAATATATGGAAGTTTATATTGGATAGAATATTATAAAGGTTCTCTACTAACTAAACGAGAGACATAAATACAAAGTTGTAATATCTAGTTATATAGTTCCAAAATTTTCGGGAGTGGTAAGTTATGCATATTGTAATTTTATTTGGAATACTTATTCTCTTCGCGCCGATATCCTACTCCGATATTTTACCAGAGCAGGGAGGTCATGAAGAATTGACATCACCAACAGATAATTGGTTTATGGANGTATCATCAAGAGGATCTTATTTATATGACAGTGCCAATGGCGATATGCTNGGATTGCTTGCCCCTACGCGCCCTTCGATAGCGGTTAATCGAAGTAGAGGAGAAGTCTATACGCCAGAATCTTTTTTTGAGCGACGATATCGAGGTAAGCGTGAAGACGTGATTATAGTACATGATATTAAGACCTTATCACCTCTTGCAGAAATCGATGTACCTGACAAGATTGCAAGCGTATTTAGTCAAAAGATTATAAAGTTACTTAACAATAACCGCCATTTGATCGTTTATAATCAAGTTCCTGCTCAATCTATTAGTGTCGTTGATATAGAAAACAGAAAGTTTATTGCAGACATATCTACCCCAGGTTGTGCAATGACTCTGCCGGTGAATCAATCAGANTTTCTTATGATATGTATGGATGGAACGCTCCAGTTAATGAGGCTTAACGATGATGGCAGTGAATCTACAAGAATTCGAAGTCAGAAGTTTTTTAGCGTTGATGATGACGCTGTTTTTGACCGTGTTGCTAGAACAGATAACGGGTGGCTATTGATATCTCATTCAGGGTTAGCCTATGACGTTTCAGTTGAGAATGCCAATATTTCCATTAGTAAATCATGGTCTCTTCTGGATGATGAGGANGCCAAGGAAAAATGGAGGCCCGGAGGAAGCGACTTAATCAGCGCNCATCAGCAGTACAATCTCGCGTACATACTGATGCATCAGGGTGATATTGATACCCATTATCAACCTGGAAATGAAATATGGATTTTTGATGTTAAAAAACACAAAAGGGTCATGCGCTATCCTTTAGATAAACCTTGGCAGGATATCCTTGTTCTGCAGGGGGAGGACCCAAAATTAATTGCGTATACCGACGATGGGGAATTGCAAATTTATAATGCATTGAAAATGACCCTTGAAAGAACAATTTCAAACCCCGGACCACACGGGATACTCCAAAGGTTTTAATTTAATGATCGATCCTTTGTTNTCACAAATAGTTGCATATGGATTTGGATTGCTATTTATAAGTTCCGCATGGAACAAATTATCCGATATTGATCAATTTTCGCTAATTTTAAAAGATTATCAATTACTAACCATAATGCCTTTTAAGTTATTGGCAATAATGATTGCTACCTTCGAGNTTGTTTTGGGATGCTCATGGTTACTTGGGTATAACACATNGATGATAGGATGGTGTACTGCTGGCATACTCATTCTTTATACCCTAGCCATAACAGTTAACCTTGTGCGCGGGCGTGTCTATATCGATTGTGGTTGCGGCTTTAATAATACACTTGGCGATAATAGTCATTTACTTTCACCAATTTTAGTAGTTCGTAATTTTATATTAATCGTTATGGTGTTTTTTACATTGTTACCGACCAGTGAGAGAGATTTCGTTTTTTTGGATTACATGGTAATTTTTGCGGCGCTGTTGACCATAATTTTATTGTATGTGGGTTCTGTGCAATTAATACAAAATAGATCAGCGATTAATACATGGAGAACTGGGTTTTGAGTATCGGATTTATTACATCCTTCGGCCTTTTATGGATAATTGTTATAATTCTATCATTGCTTGTATTTGCCTTGGCTCGACAAGTAGGCATNCTTCACGAGAGNGTNGCACCTGCGGGAGCTTTATTACCCACGAGCGGACCTAAAGTAGGTGAAATGACCGAAGCAATGAATTTGAATGATCTAGATGGTAAAAGAATCATAATCGGAGGGATAGATTCNACNGANNTAGCTACCCTAATTATGTTTATTTCGCCAACATGTCCGGTTTGTAAATCATTAGTACCCATTGCGCGGTCACTTGTTGCGCACGAGTCTCATCAGATGCGGCTAGTATTTGCTAGTGATGGTGATAATCATAATCAACATCAGGCTTATGTTAGTGACCTTAATATCGAAGGTTTGCCATACATTATTTCACAGCCGCTAGGTCTAAGGTATGAAGTGAGTAAGTTGCCATTTGCTGTATTAATTGGCGGTGATGGAATTTTAAAAAGCAAAGGACTTGTNAATTCTCGAGAACATTTGGAAAGTTTGGTAGAAGCAATGGAATCAGGAATCGCAACTCTTCAGGATTATGTAGAGCAATATAGTGCCAATTCAGATCAATCGATAAGAGAGAAAGTGTCATGAATAAAGAAAAAATAGTTCAAAAAATTAATAAGTGGATTGATAACGCAACTGGGAAAGGCAGTCGGCAACTGGCGCGCCTAACTTCTAGGAGAAGTTTTCTAGGAAAACTTGGTTTAAGTGTAGTTGGTATGAGTTCCTTACCACTACTTCCAGTCGCTCGATCACTAGGCGCCGAAGGGATCACTGAATTAGGCGATCCAAAGAGTTGTGATTATTGGAGATATTGNGCTATTGGAGGAACACTTTGTGCTTGTTGCGGAGGTACAGAAAAATCCTGTCCCCCAGGAACAGAATTATCTCTTGTAACTTGGGTNGGTACCTGCCGTAATCCTGTTGATGATAANGACTATTTAATTTCTTATAATGACTGNTGNGGNAAAACAGTATGTAGTCGTTGTAGTTGTCATCGTTCGGAACGGGAGAAACCTTTTTATTATCAACCAAAGAATAGCAATATTTTGTGGTGTTTTGGTACAGAAAGCCAAGCTTACCACTGNACNATTGCTTTGGTTAAAGGGGAATACAACTGAAAAACATTCTCAGTATTTTTTTTGCCTCATTAATTATTTGCCCAGTTACTGTGGAGGCTAATCCTCATATGGACTATTTACTGCATTGTAGTGGCTGTCATCTTGCTGATGGTTCTGGCTTGCCCCCAGCAATTCCAGATCTCCGCGAAAACTTGGGATTTATTATCTCTAAAGACGAGGGTCGCGGATATCTAGTTCGTGTACCTGGATCGTCTTCAGCACCGCTTGATAATTCAGAATTAGCAGAACTTATTAATTGGTTGTTGGTAGCATTCAATACTGAGACATTACCTAATAATTTTACCCCANTAACATCTGATGAAGTTCGTGAATCTCGTAAGAATGTTCTAATGGACCCATTAAAGTTTAGAGCTTCTTTACTTAGAGATTGAAGTATTAATTTTTAATCCAATTTTTTGNATCACTATTCATTAATTGGATCCATTGACTNCTGAGTTGAAAATATTTGTGTCAATCCTTTTGTTCAAAATGTGGCATTCTTAAAGAACAAATNACAAAGAATTGGTTCNGGGGAATTTATTGTGCCGACATAATCTCCAAATTTTTGTACAGATTTTTTTGAGATATCAAATACAGGCCAGTTTGGTAAATGTTCGGCATTTGGACTCCCTGTTTTTGCAAACTGCGTCCAGTAATCANTAAGTATTTTAGTTAAGGCANTGTCCTTTTCAGTTGTTGTCATCCANGGATCATGCGTGTCAAAAACATAAGGCAGTTCTGCTCCATGGTAAGCCCTGACATTTTCATTTGAACCCGCTTCTCCATCTCTAACTCGATCGAAGTAATAGACCCAAGCNTTACCATTATTAGAATTAATTTGATNGGCAAGGAATTGAGAAGGGCACATTAAGCCATCAGCGGTATACAATCGGTCAATAGCCCGCCGAGGATCGTCTTCTGTTTCTACAGCCTTCAATGCCTGTTTACTTTGATCCTTGTAAATTTCTTCTGCATTACTGGCTACATCCTTAGAAGTGACAGTCGGTGATATCCATGCATAGGTTTCATCTGCATTACTACCAATAATTAATTTTATATCATTGAATTCAGAATCCATGATGCTATCCCAGGTGAGTTTNCTGAGTAANTGATTGTCGAAAGCTGGNGAATGATAGTAATCTGGGAATATTGATTCATATNGNTTAAGTATAGTATTAGCATCTATTTTTCTTAGTTCCTCAAGTGATAGTGGNTTNTCATCNCCCATGGCTTTTGANNATTCTTCNCCTCTNNTNCGTTCTTTTTNTAATGTCGATGAATCCTCTTTCATCCCAAAACCGGCATTACTTTGNAGGATAGCCTTCTGAAATAGNCCTTTTGCTTGTTTTGAAAAAATGAGTGCNAATATATCCTGNGCTCCTGCNGATTCACCAAAGACNGTCACGTTTCNAGNATCACCNCCAAAATTTTCAATATACTTATTAATCCATTTTAGGGCAGCAATTTGGTCCCACAGCNCAAAGTTAGCCGAAGGTTGATTTGTATTAATCTCTGGGTGTGAGAAGAAGCCAAACACGCCGAGGCGATAAGCAATGCTTACGACTACCACATTTTTTTGNGCCAGAGAGTNCCCATGATAATTTGGTTCGTAAGACCAGCCACTATTATTGCTTCCGCCATGAACATAGACCATGACTGGCAATTTGGATTTGTTGTTTGGCGATGGTGTCCATATATTCAGATAGAGACAATCTTCGTCTGTTTTTAAGTCAGGAAAAACATCTCTAGGGCTTCCAAATATCTCAGCCATATCACGATACCAATCCAATATACGAGGTGATTGTATGCAAGCTGCAGCAAATTCTTTTGTTAGACGATTGGTTAGCTTTTCCTTTAAAGGTATTGGTCCCTGCCATCTTAGATTGCCAATTGGCGGTGCAGCAAAAGGTATTCCAAGAAAAGAAGCAATCTTCGTATTCTTGTGATAATAGCCAATTAGATTTTCTTTGTTCGCTATGACCATTGGGTTTTGGCTACATGCGCTAAAAGCAATGCAAGCTAAACTAATAACTATGATCTGGGTTAAAAATGAATTCTGCATAAATTTTCCTAAGTATATTTTGTTAGTCTTTAAAACTACATTTCATCTAACCCTCTTTTAAGTAAAGCTCTCGCAATAATAAGACGTTGAATTTCACTTGTTCCTTCCCAAATTCTATCTACTCGCAATTCCCTGAAGAATCGTTCTGCAACNTTTTCACGCATGTAACCACGACCACCAAATATCTGTAGAGATCGGTCCGCTACTCTATTGGCCATCTCAGATACAAATAATTTAACCATTGAACATCGATTATGGAGAATTTTGACATCTTCATTTCTGTCATCTGCCATCGCAGCTTCGTAGGTCATTAAACGGGCTGCCCATAATTCTGTTGCAGAGTCAGCCAGCATAAATTGTATGGCTTGTTTTTCACTTANNGGNGAACCANTTATTAGTCGTTTATCAGAAAAATCTTGAGCTTCTTCAATGAGTCTCGCNGCAGCTCCGCAACTTCTAGCTCCAATCATTAATCTTTCGTGTCTGAACCAACTGTGAGTGAAAGCCATCCCNTCGCCAGGCTTTCCAACACGTTGTNNTGANGAAATCTTAACATTCGTGAATCGATAAGTTGGGTGATGNGCAGCATATGTATGACTAAAAAGAGGAGAATCAATCATTTCAATACCTTCTGCATCCTTGTCTATTAGAAATAACGCATCTTCTTTTTCGTCTGGCAGATATGCCTGAAACCAGAAAAAATCTGCAAGGTTNCCNCTTGTCACATACCATTTTTCTCCATTAAGGATATAATCATCNCCAGATTTCTTAGCGGTTGATTCAAGATTGGCAACATCGGATCCTGAACCTGANTCNGTAATTGCGTAGCAATCTTTTCGTTCTCCCCTCATCATGGGTNAGATGTATTTTTCNATCTGTTCCTNCGAGCATGCTTTAAACATCCANGATTGTGCTTCTGGAAAACACCATGATAANGCATTGGTTACTCTCCCAAGTTGTTCCCAGATCGNGACTTGTTCTGTCTTGCTTAGCTCAAGTCCACCATAATCCTTTGGNACATCTATTGTTGTGAAGCCTAATTCTATTGCACGCGCCTTATTTCTTTGTGTAATTTCTTTTGGAAGAACACCTTTATTTAGTTCCGCTTCTACTTCATGAGGTTGGAGATAATTATCTGCATAATCACGAGCTTTTTCTTGCCAATTTTGAGCTTCTTTACTTAATTGAATTTTCAAATTTATCTCCGTTTTTTAAAAGTGAATATTTTTTAGTTATGAGATAATATGATTATCGTATGAGACTTCTCACAAAATCAAATACTCAATTCAAGAAAGCAATTACCAAATTGCCGCTTGGCGTTTCTTCGAACTTTCGTTATTGGGGAGAGGAAAAAACTCTCTATATAAAAAAAGGAAAAGGAGGACGATTATGGGATATTGATGGTAACGAATACATTGATTATCGTTTAGCTTTTGGCCCAGTGATATTAGGTTACGCAGATGCTCGGGTGGATGATGCTGTCAGAGAGGGTATAAAGATTGGGGGAGTCTTTGGGCTAGCTACCGAACTTGAATATGAAGTTGCTAACCGTGTTAGCAGAATGGTACCTGCAGCGGAGTTAATACGTTTTTCAAATTCAGGTACTGAAGCAGTCATGGCTGCTCTAAGAATTGCTCGCGCTTATTCCGGCAAAGATGGTCATGTAATACTCGAAGGGAGTTACCACGGTCTTTTTAATGAAGTGATGTGGTACGCAGAAATAGAAGATTGGGATCCAAAAAAAGGCGACCCAGAAATACTTCCTGAAGGGGATGGAATTCCAAAAATTATCAAAAAATTAGTTCATACCACTCCATTAAATGATGCTAATGCGATTGAAGATCTGTTTAAAAAAAAGAAGGACCAAATCGGAGCATTCCTGATGGAGCCCATCATGGGAAATGCCTGCAGTATTGCGGCAACTAAACAATATATGACGGATATTCGTAAGTTATGTGATCAATACAACATATTGCTTATCATTGATGAAGTAAAAACCGGATTTAGAGTAGCTAGAGGAGGCGCCCAAGAACTTTATGGGGTCAAAGCGGATATATGTACGTTTGCTAAAGCCATTGCCAACGGTTATCCAATATCAGTGGTAGCCGGTCGCGAAGAAATCATGAGACAATTTGGAAAAGGCGTTGCACATGGAGGAACATGGACCGCCCACTCTGTAGCATTATCCGCTGCCTCAAAAACACTAGAGATTTT
>PBBK01000011.1 GCA_002717685.1 Gammaproteobacteria bacterium
CACATGGACAGGGATCGTTTCGACCAACCTTTGGTTGGGTACGCACAAATGGGGTTTTTTGTTTTGGTACATTTTCGCCCGCCATATTTTGAGATATGTTTTTATCTTCATTATTAGTAAGCGCAGATGATTCAGCATGCTTAAATTCCATGGATTGCTCGGCTCTTCTTTGTTCTTCCATTTTAGTTACGTCTTGCTCATTCTGTATTCGGATGCGTGAAAGCAAACTTATGGCATCATGTTTAATCTGATCGAGCATCTCACCAAACATCTCAAACCCTTCACGCTTATATTCTTGCTTAGGGTTTTTCTGCCCATATCCTCTTAATCCTATCCCCTGGCGTAAATGATCCATAGCCGCAAGATGTTCTTTCCAATGGATATCGAGTTGCTTTAGCATGATTTCTTTCTCGACCATTCGCATTAGATTTGAACCGATAGACTCTTCTTTTTCTTTATATGCATGTTGTGCTTTTTCTATACAACGATCAAGGATCATATCTTCATTCATTTTTGGGTCATCCTTAATCCATTGAGAAATCTTTAATGGAAGTAGAAATTCATGTTCAAATGCATGCATCAATCCATCTGGATCCCATTGTTCTTCAAGAGAACCGGGTGGTATATATCGATTCACTAGTGAAATAATAACTTCTTCTCGAATATTGGCTACAGATTCAGATATTTCATCTGCTTCCATTAGTTCGTTTCGCTGATGATAGATAACTTTTCTTTGATCATTGGCAACATCATCATATTCAAGAAGATTTTTACGTATATCGAAATTATGAGTTTCAACTTTACGTTGTGCTCGCTCTATTTGTCGAGTCAACAATTTGCTTTCTATCGCCTCACCTTCTTTCATTCCAGCTTTAGATAATAGAGACTTAGTTCTTTCCGGGTCACCAAAGATTCGCATCAAATTATCTTCCATTGACAAATAAAAACGACTTGAACCCGGATCTCCTTGCCGACCAGAACGACCTCTCAGTTGATTGTCAATTCTTCTTGATTCATGTCTTTCCGTACCAATTATATGCAATCCTCCGGCATCAATTACTGTTTGATGTTCTTTCTTCCAAGCCAATCTAATTTTATTTTGGTCAGAATCACTATCTAGAGATTTAAGTTTAGCTTCTAAATTACCACCGAGAACAATATCAGTTCCGCGGCCAGCCATATTAGTTGCAATAGTGATGCTACCTGGCTGACCTGCTTGCTGAATAATTAGTGCCTCTTTGTCATGTTGCTTTGCATTTAAAACTTGATGGTCTATTTTTTTTTGTTTCAAAAGTGATGAGAGGAACTCTGAAGTTTCAATAGAAGTAGTACCTACCAAAGCTGGCTGTTGTCTTAATCTACATTCGGTAATATCCTCGATTATGGCTTCGAATTTTCCTTTTTGAGTAAGATAGACAAGATCTGGATGATCCTGTCTTATCATTTTTTTATGGGTTGGGATGACGACAACTTCAAGATTATAAATTGATTGAAATTCAAATGCTTCTGTATCAGCAGTTCCAGTCATACCCGAAAGATTGCTATATAAACGAAAATAGTTTTGAAAAGTAATTGATGCAACTGTTTGATTTTCTTCTTTTACAGCGACATTCTCTTTTGCTTCTATCGCTTGATGTAAACCATCAGACCATCTTCGTCCTGGCATTGTTCTCCCAGTAAATTCATCAACAATGACAATTTCACCCTCCTTAACGATATAGTCAACATCTCGATGAAACATTACGTGAGCTCGAAGAGCGGCGTTCAAGTGGTGTAATAATCTAATATTAACGGCATCATAAAGACTTTGTCCTTCTTCGAGTAGACCTGAATTCATCATTAGTTCTTCAACATGTTGATGACCTTCTTCTGTGATATGTATTTGTTTTGATTTTTCATCTTTTCCAAAATCCCCTGGCCCATCTTCATTCTCTTGGAGTTGTAATTTAGGGATTAATTTATTAATTTTTAGATAGAGATCAGTATTTTCTTCCGTAGGTCCTGAAATAATCAAGGGTGTTCGAGCTTCATCAATTAGAATTGAATCAACTTCATCAACAATTACAAAATTTAAATCACGTTGAACTTTATCACTCAACGAAAATGATAAATTATCTCTAAGATAATCAAATCCAAGTTCATTGTTTGTTAAGTAAGTTATATCAGAGCTATAAGCCTCTTTTTTTTCATCATGGGATTGGCCGCTCTTGGCAACGCCAACCTTTAGGCCAAGAAATTCATACACTGGTCTCATCCAATCTGCGTCTCGTTGTGCTAAATACTCGTTAACTGTAACAATGTGAACACCCTTACCACTAAGAGAATTTAGATATGCTGGAAGAGTTGCTACTAAAGTTTTTCCTTCCCCCGTTCGCATTTCAGCAATGTTTCCCTGATGTAGAACCATGCCCCCAATAAGCTGCACATCAAATGGTCTCATTCCTAAGGTTCTCTTTGATGCCTCTCTAACAACAGAAAAAACTTCAATTAACAAACTTTCCAGTGACTCTCCACTATCAAAGCGTTTTTTAAATTCTATGGTTTTATTCGCCAATTGATCATCATTAAGAGCAATCATGCTTTCTTCAAGATGATTAATTGATTGTACAGTTGTTGAAAACTGTCTTAATAGGCGCTGATTACGGCTACCAAAAATATTTGCTAAAAAGTTTGCCACACTAGATTCCGAAAAGAACTAAAAAGTTGATATAAATGTTCCTAGTTATGATGAAAGATTCATTCTACGTATCACTTACTGTTTTGTCTGCAAAGCATATAAAATATTCGACTATTAATAATTTAATATTTTCCTTATCTCGCGTATCCTATCAGGGTTACTTAATTAAAAAAAATACCTAATTTATGCCAAGTCAAACCCTAAAACATTGCCTAGAATTAGATAGTAATAATCTAGAATCAATAATTAAACGAGCCAAAGAGATGGATAATCTCAAAAAAATGTTAAGAAATGTTTTAGATAAAGAAGCTGCAAAACATTTAATATCAGCTAATATTCGCCGAAATGGAGAGCTTGTTTTATTATGTAATTCTTCTGCTTGGGGCTCAAAAATTCGTTTTGATCAAGAAAAATTACTCAAAACAGCTCAAACGAAATGGAAATTCCTAACAAGCTGTCGCGTTAAAATAATAGAAAAAACTAGCTACTAGCTGATAACTAAGTCGTATAAGCTGGAGTTGAAAATGAAACGGGTGATTTTTCATAGTCTTCAAACATAACTTCTTCACATGCTGAATCTTCTTTTAGTAACTTTAGTAAGAGTTTATTATTAAGCCCGTGACCAGATTTATAAGCAGAATATTCGCCGATCAAACAATGACCTAATAAGTATAGATCTCCAATAGCATCGAGAATTTTATGTTTGACAAATTCATTTTTATACCTCAAACCATCCTCATTCAGAATTCTAAAATCATCCAAAACAATGGCATTATCCATGCTTCCTCCAAGTGTTAAGTTTTTCTCTCTAAGAAATTCTATATCTCTAAGAAATCCGAATGTTCTGGCTCGGCTAACCTCTTTCAAATAAGATGTTGACGAAAAGTCAATAGATTCATTTCGACGAAGTTTGTTAAAAACTGGATGATTAAAAGAGATTTCAAAATTGACCTTAAAACCATTAAAAGGGTTTAATTCGACCCATTTATCCCCATCTTCAACACGAATTTTTTTATTCACTCGGAGAAATTTTTTAGCAGTATTTTGTTCTTGAAGTCCAGCAGATTGAAGCAAAAAAACAAAGGGTGCAGCACTACCGTCCATTATCGGTACCTCTGGACCAGATAAATCTACCATTACATTATCAATACCAAGTCCTGCTAACGCTGACATAAGATGCTCTATTGTTGCAACTTTAACTCCTTCTTTTATTAATGTAGTTCCAAGCGTTGTTTCGCCAACCAACTCAGCATTTGCAGGAATACTGATTGGATGTTCTAAATCAAGTCGATTAAAAGAAATACCTGTATTTTCAGGCGCTGGACGAATAGTCATATACACTTTTTCACCAGTATGAAGTCCAACACCTGTTGCTCGAATGGCTGTTTTAATAGTGCGTTGACAAAGCATTAATAATTTTCCTTATAAATACTATATCGTTAGTAATAATATTACATTTTATAATAAATATGGATACACATGCATTAAAAATTATTTTATGATTCAAAAAAATATAAAAATTCAATGTTTTATAATATTAAAATTGCTCTTGAAACCATAATTTCATTCTGTCCCACACATCTCCAATTCCATAAGTTATATGAGAAGAGCTTCTGGAATACCCTGATTGTTTTATACTTTCACTCCCATATAACAATAGCCCCACACCAGTAGCATGGATAGGATTACGGACCACATCTAGTAGGCCTTCAACATACTGAGGCACTCCAAGTCGGACAGGTATATGAAATATTTCTTCGGCCAGCTCTACAGCTCCTTCCATTTTTGAGCTACCCCCGGTAATAACAATACCTGCAGCTATTAATTCTTCATAGCCGCTTCTTTTTAATTCATTTCTAATCAATTTAAATAATTCTTCAAATCGTGGCTCTACAATTTCAGCAAGCGTTTGTCTTGCGAGTCTTCGTGGCGGACGATCCCCAACACTGGGCACTTCAATTGTCTCATCTGGATTTGCAAGCTGGGAAAGCGCGCAAGCATACTTTATTTTGATTTCTTCAGCGTATGGAGTAGGTGTACGCATAGACACTGCTATATCATTTGTCACCTGATCTCCAGCAATCGGAATAACAGCGGTGTGTTGTATTGCCCCTCCAATAAAAACAGCAATATCAGTTGTTCCGCCTCCTATATCAACAAGGCACGAGCCTAGCTCCTTCTCATCTTCAGTTAAGACAGAATAACTCGAAGCTAACTGCTCAAGAACAATGTCATCCACGTCCAGTCCACAACGCTTAACACATTTGACAATATTTTGGGCTGCACTTTCAGCTCCAGTTACCATATGTACTTTAGCTTCTAAACGCACTCCAGACATTCCAACTGGCTCTCTAATTCCATCTTGATTATCTATAAGAAACTCCTGAGGGAGAATGTGTAATATTTTCTGATCAGCGGGAATTGCTACTGCTCTTGCGGCATCAATCACTCGTTCTACATCACTCTCACTCACTTCGTTATCTCTAATTGCCACAATACCATGAGAATTGAGGCTTCTTATATGACTTCCTGCTATTCCGGTATATACAGAATGTATATCACATCCGGCCATTAATTCCGCTTCTTCAACAGCTTTTTGAATTGAATGGACTGTTGATTCAATATTGACAACAACACCCCTTTTTAGTCCTTTTGACGGATGCGAACCAATGCCAACTACCTCAATCTCGTCAGAATTATTTATCTCACCTACAATAGCAACAACCTTCGATGTCCCAATGTCTAGGCCAACAATTAAATTTTTTTCATTATTCCTATTCACTATTTAATCCTAAAATAAAGACTCAAAATCCATATTATTATTTTTTGTGACTCACAGAAAAGCCATTATCATATCTCATATCAATAAAGGAAATAGCAGTATCTTGGCTTAAAATAAAATTAGCAACAACATCGATAAAAAAATCAAATTTTTCACTGATATTTCGACGACCGATACGAATACTAATGCCATTAGATAAAGTCATTTCCCAAGCTCCTCTTTCATCTAGATTCATCCCTCTCAGATCAAGTCCGAATGGAATAAGGCGTTGTTGAATACTGATAAATCTTTGCGCAACCTCGTAAGAACGATCCTCAGGCCCATTCAATAGTGGTAATTCAGAAGAAATATGGCGTGCTTCCTTTACAAATAATTCGCCATGAATATTCAAAAGCCCTGAATCCCCCCAACGAGCTACTGGGATTTGCTCAGTAACACTAATTTCTAGCTTACCTGGCCAACGCCTACTCACTAACACTTTATCTATCCATGGTAAAGAAGCTACACGCTCTTTAACTATTGATAAATTAATAGAAAAAAAACCATGATTTAATTCTGAACTTATAATTTCTTCAATTTGTAAAATATCGACACGTTCAAATGTACTTTCAATAGAAATAGTTTCTATGGGCCAGTCTAAAGCTTGAGATCCAAATTGAAAAATAAAAAAAATAACAGTTAAAGCAACCAAGAATTTAACAAAATTGATAGTCTCTTTATAAGGAAATTTCCATTTTTGAGTTTTTTTTTGTTTTCTCCTCTTTGCTTGTTTATGAATCATTCTTCTGGTTTCCGGTCCATACCGCTATTCTTGATGCTTTATCATACTTGTTTCTAATATTCGCCAACATAACTCATCAAAGTGAATACCCAATTTGCTTGCGGCTATAGGAAAAAGACTATTTTTAGTCATACCTGGAATTGTATTAACTTCAAGAACCTGAGGCTTGCCGCTATTTGCTTTAATGAAATCGACTCTTCCCCAACCCTCACATCTTATTGAATCAAAAGTACTAAGAGCAAGCTCTCTGTATTGATTCTCAAGTCGAACATCATTTATTCCAGGACATACATATTTTGTCTCTTTAGATTCATATTTTGCACGATAGTCATAAAATTTATGGGGAGTTTCAATACGAATTGAAGGGAGTGCTTCTCCTTGTAGAATAGCAACAGTTATCTCTTCTCCGACAATATATTCTTCGATAAAAGCTATACCATTAAAACTAAGAGCTAGCTCAATTGCTTTATTAATATCAGTTTCGTGAGATAATAGGCTCATACCAACACTCGAACCCTGATCGCTTGGTTTTAAGATAAGTGGAAATTTAAACTCTTCTATGGCTTTAAGAATATCTCCTCTCGAAGTAACGACACGATAAGCAGGAGTTGGTATGCCCTTGCCAGTCAGTATATCTTTAGTAACAATTTTATCTATGGCGCTTGCAGAAGCTAAGATTCCACTTCCAGTATATGGAATACCAAGCCATTCCAGAACGCCCTGAATAGAACCATCTTCACCGCCTGAACCATGCAGAGCTATCCACACACGATCAAACTTAGCATCAGAAAATTCTACAAAATTTCTTTTAGCAGTATCCCAGCCATGAACATCTACTTTTAATGCAAGCAATGCATCAAGAACAGCTTTACCAGTTCGGATTGAAATTTTTCTTTCACTGGATGATCCGCCATACATTACTGCCACTTTTCCAAAATCAGTTGGGTTGTGGATTTTAATTCTTTCTATCATAAATCTTTTCTCTAACTACTGGATCCAACTATCCTTACTTCTTTTTTAAGAATAACATTATGCACTTTCAGTACAGTTTTTCGCATAAATAAAATTAATTTTTCAATATCCTCTGCAGTAGCTGAACCAACATTTATAACAAAATTAGCATGTTTACTTGATATTTCTGCTCCACCAATCCTATACCCTTTAAGATTTGCTGATTCGATAAGGCGTGCCGCAAAATCTCCTGGGGGATTTTGAAAAACAGAACCACAACTTGGAAGCCCAATAGGTTGGGTATTTTTTCTTGCATTAATTATATCTTTTTGCTTTTCCATTGACGCCTCAAATTTTGGATCAAATAACATTTTAGCTTCTATAAACCACTCATTTTCAGGACCAAGAACATTTCTATAGCTAACTTTGAAATCTTTTGGATTGCGAATTCTGATTTTTCCTTCTCTGTTAATAGTGTGAACTTCAAACACGTTATCCCATGTTTCATAACCAAAAGCACCGGCATTCATAGATAGAGCGCCACCAATCGTCCCCGGAATACCTGAAAAAAACTCTGATGGNCCTAGTTTCCACCGAATGCATTGTCTAGCAAACTTTGTACAAGGTATGCTCGCACCAACTCGAACAAGATATTTTCCAACTTTTTCAATCACGTTTGAAATTTTAGAAGTAGCAACAACAACTCCAGATAATCCTCCGTCACGAACCAACAAATTACTTCCTCTTCCAAGCCATAATATAGGTAAGTTTGGATCTAGTGTTTTCANAAATATTGATAAATCTTCTACGCTATGTGGTATAAAAAATTGNTCGGCAGGTCCTCCAACACGAAGAGAAGTATGTTTACTCATTGGCTCGTTAAACCTAAGATCTCCATTAAATTGATCTCTCATAACTGACTCATTTTGTTTCTTCAGGGCCTAGTAAAAGAGGTAATTTNGCTACCCAAGAACCGATATCTCCAGCTCCCATAGTTAACAATAAATCATTTTCCTTAAGTGTTTTTTTCAAGATATTTGGAAGCAATTTTAGTGATTCAACAAATAAAGGTTCTAGTATTCCCATGGCAGTTATAGTATTTTTTATAGCATTACCATCGGCATCTATAATAGGTGGTTCACTGGCTGGATAAACTTCACAAAGAATTAGAATGTCNACTTCAGATAAAGCAATAGCAAATTCATTTAGTAAATCTCGTGTTCTAGTATATCGATGAGGTTGNAACACCATAACTAATCTTCTTGTTGGCCAGCCNTCNCTAATAGCATTAATTGTGGCAGTTATTTCTGTAGGATGATGGCCATAATCATCGATTAATATTACATTTCCTNCAGTTGTTGAAATTTCTCCATAATTTTGGAAACGACGCTCAATTCCAGTAAAATTTTTGAGAGCTTTTACAACATCATTATCAGCTACATTTAATTCAGTTGCCACAGCAATTGCTGCTAAAGCATTCTGAATATTATGTATTCCTGGAAAATTAAGATGAATTTTTAGTGGTTGATCTATATTTTTTCTAACCACATTAAAAGTCGAAGTATCCTCAAAAAAAATAATATTTTCAGCTACAATATCTGCATCTTTACTNATGCCATATGTAACTATCGTCCTNCCAATNTTACTAATNATTTTTTTTATACCGGGGTCATCTATACAAACTACAGCGATACCGTAAAAAGGAAGGTTATGCAGAAAGTTGATGAAGCCTTGGCGTAATTGTTCAAGATCTCCTTGATATGTATCCATATGATCAGCATCAATATTAGTTACAATTGCAAGCATTGGTTTTAGATGAACAAAAGAAGCATCGCTTTCATCGGCTTCTGCAACTAAATAATTGCCTAAGCCAAGTTTTGCGTTTGAGTTAATACTTTTAAGTCTCCCTCCAATAACAAAAGTAGGATCAAGCCCCCCGGTTGCTAAAATACTTGTAACAAGGCTAGTTGTAGTAGTTTTTCCATGTGTGCCTGCAACAGCGATCGAATAACAAAATCTCATTAATTCTGCTAGCATTTCTGCTCGTGCTACTACTGGTTTCATAGCTAGCTTCGCCGCTAGTACCTCAGGATTTTCTTCTTTAATTGCGCTCGAAACGACCACCACATCAGAATTTNCAATATTTTTTTTNTCATGNCCAATAAAAATCACAGCCCCGAGGAGTTTTAANCTTTTTACCTGCTCATTATTTTGGATATCTGAACCTTGCACTTTGTACCCTAAACTTAACATCACTTCCGCGATGCCTGACATACCTGAACCACCAATTCCTACAAAATGTACGCAATCAATTTTTCGCATCTGTCTTTTCACGGATTTTCNNCGGTTAGATCAANACATANCTCAGTAATCTGATCTAAAGCATGAGGTTTTGCGAATGACTGTGCTTTAACAGCACGTTCGATCAAAAGAGATCGATCACGAAGCCAATTAGTTAAAATCTTTAAAAAATATTTTTCTTCAAATTCTTGTTCTCTGACAATAATAGCAGCGCCAGCTTCAACAAGAGGCATTGCGTTAGCAACTTGATGATTATCAACTGCGGATGGGTATGGGATAAAAATTGCCGGCAACCCNACTGCAGATAATTCACTAACACACATTGCTCCAGATCGACAAATAACTAGATCAGCCCAGTTATAAACATCAGCCATTTCTTGAATATAAGAAACTACTTTTACCTTAAGAGCATATTTTTGATATTCATCTCTCGCGATATCAATAGTTTTTTCCCCTGCTTGATGGATCACTTCTAAATTAGTGATTTTTGACATAGAGGCCAATATTTTNGGAAGTTTCTGATTTAGAATGAGNGCGCCCAAGCTCCCTCCTAACACGAGCAATCTTATTGGGCCTTTTCTATCAATCAAACGCTTTGATGGTTCTTGAATAGATAGAATATCTTTTCTTATTGGATTTCCAACATTAACAGCACGAAATCTTTTATTAAAACTCCCAGNAAAAGANTCCATAACAACATTAGCAAAATATGCTAACAAATGATTTGTTTTTCCAGGGATAGCATTTTGTTCATGAATAATTAAAGGATATCGTAAGAGCCAAGCAGCAATTCCGCCAGGACCGCTAACAAAACTGCCCATACCAAGAACAACAGAAGGATTATGTTTAATCATAACTCTAATAGATCGAATAATTGCAAAGCATATTTTCAGTGGAGCTAAAATTCTTGTTATAAAGGGCTTGCCTCTAAAACCTTCTATATTAATCCATTCAATCTTAATNCCTTCAGTNGCAATAATTTTTGCCTCAAGACCTCTTCGAGTACCCAGCCAAATTACTTTTCTAGATCGTGCCTTCAATTCCTTGGCTACANCTAAAGCCGGGTAAATATGCCCACCGGTTCCCCCAGCCATAATGATTATGGGTTGGTTACTCACGAAACCTCCGTCTTTTTCAATGAAGCTCTCTTTTGGTTCAAATTTTGTCCTGAAATTTCATGACTGATTCGAAGAATCATGCCTATTGCTATAATAGTTATAATTAAACTACTACGACCATAGCTAATTAACGGTAATGTTAGCCCTTTAGTNGGCAGGGCGCCTATATTAACTCCAATATTTATACATGTCTGTATAGCTAACCATGAACCAATTCCAATTGATAGNTAAGCTTCAAATAAACGTTCTAAACGAGCAGCTTTTAGTGCAATCTGAAAAATTCTTANAACTAGAATAGTAAAAAGTAAGATCATAACAAGAGCNCCNAATAATCCTAATTCTTCAACTAAAACAGCAAAAATAAAATCTGTGTGTACTTCAGGTAAATAAAATAATTTTTGNACCCCATTCCCTAATCCAACACCAAACCAATCACCTCTACCGAAAGCTATCAATGATTGAGTAAGCTGAAACCCTCCCTGCTGACTATATTCCCAAGGCTCCAAAAATGTATAAAGCCTTTCTATTCTTTCTGGTGTTAAAAATGCAATAACAGTCATTCCAATCATGGAAATAGCAACAAATATTGTAAAATCTCTTATTCTTGCTCCTGCAGAAAAGAGCATCGGCATNATAGATAAAAGGAGCACTACTGAGGCCCCATAATCTGGNTCAAATAACAATAAACCACAAGNTATACAAAGAATAATTATTGGCGGAATAAAACCTGAAATACTTTCTCTTAATTGCCTATTCCTTCGAACCAGATATCCGGCAACATAAATTAATAAACATAGTCGAGCAGGTTCTGATACCTGGAAATTTATTCCTGCAACGCTTATCCAACGTGTGGAGCCATTAACAGTACGTCCTATATCCGGGATAAAAACAATTATTAGTAAAGTAATCCCAAGAAGTAATAATGGTAAACTAAGATTTTTCCACGTTCGAATAGGTATAANCATACCTATAAAGGCAGCGCAGCAACCGATAAGAGCGGCTAAAAATTGTTTTTTTAGAAAAAAGAAAGGATCTCCATGCTGATCATCTGCGATNGCAATTGAGGCAGACGAAACCATAACCATNCCAATCATCAATAATATAAAGCCTGCGCTTAATAAAATCAGATCGATTTTTAACCGATTTTCACTACGAATAGAAAAAAAATTAGTAATTTGTCTCATTATGTCATCAGTGTTTTAACTACAGAAGAAAATACATCTCCACGATGCATATAATTATCGAACTGATCAAAACTTGCACATGCAGGTGACAGCAAAACAGAATCGCCCTTGATTGCAATATCTCTTGCCTTTATAACAGCTTGTTTAAGATCATTCGCAAGATATAAGGTTACTAGATTTTCAAATTCTTTTGCTATTAAGGGTGCATCCTGACCAAAGATAATAATAGATCTAATTTCTTTGTGAATTGATTCTGCAAGGTATTTAAAATTCGCACCCTTCCCTTGGCCACCTGCTATAAGTATCACAGGACCAGCCATAGACTGTACTGAAGCAATAACTGCACCAACATTTGTCCCCTTGGAGTCATTAATGTAATCGACACTATTGAAATTTCCGACTAATTGCATACGATGTGGCAAACCAGTAAATTTCCTGAGGGCATCTAACATTGATGACTGATCAAGGCCTATCATGTCGCCAATTGCGAGAGCTGCTAATGCATTTAAGTAATTGTGATCCCCGACTAACCCAATTTCTGAAGTCTTGATCAAAGCATCTTCTCCTTTTACCAAAAATTTACTTCCATCTCTTATAAGAATACCGTAATGCCCCGTTTCAGGAATTTCAGACCCAAAACTAAGGGAAGGTATATTTTCATGAAAATAATTAAAAGAATCGGGAAGGGTGCGATTATATACTGCCATTTTTGCGTTTGAATACACACGATACTTTGCTTCAAAATAATGTTTTTCAGTGTTATGCCAATCAAGATGATCAGCCGATAGATTTAATACCACTGATACTCGTGTCGGTAAATATTTAGTTTTATGTAAATGAAAGCTAGATAATTCAAGAATGTAGTATTCGGGCTGATCCTGTGCTAAGAGATCCAATGCCGGGCAACCTAAATTCGCGCCTGTTAGTACTTTTTTACCTGAATGGTTACACATTAAACCTAACAAAGTTGTCACAGTACTCTTTCCATTAGAACCTGTAATTGCAATCACTTCGGCCTGTGAAGATTCTATAAATAGATCAATATCAGAAACAATATTAATTCCTAGTTCTACAGCCTTATTTAAAATCGGATGATCTAGAACTAAACCCGGTGAAACAATAATCCGGCGTACATTATCTAGAATATCTAGCGGAATATCGCCAAAAAAAAATTTTGCGTTTGGGTCGCATTCCTTGATTTCAGATAAATTTGGAGGTTCTCTTCTGGTATCAATATAAATTGCATTGATTTTTTTTCTATTAAAATAACGAGCAATCGACATCCCTGTTTCGCCTAAACCAAAAACTAAATTTTCATAAGAATTCAAATCATTTTTGTTAGTTGCCACATATTTTCTCTTTCTAATAATTTACCTAATTTTTAAACTTGCGAGACCAATCAAGACAAGAATAACGGTAATTATCCAGAATCTCACTATAACTTTAGGTTCGGCCCATCCTTTTAATTCAAAATGATGATGCAATGGGGCCATGCGGAAAATTCGCTTGCCAGTAAGCTTGAACGAAATAACCTGAATTATTACTGAAACAGTTTCAATAACAAAAACACCTCCCATTATTGCTAGAATAATCTCTTGTCTAACCACTACTGCGACAGCTCCAATTGCTGCCCCAAGCGATAAAGCGCCTACATCCCCCATAAATATTTGAGCTGGATAAGTATTAAACCAAAGAAATCCTAGTCCTGCTCCACAAAGTGCCGCACAAAATACAAGGACTTCACCAGTACCAGGTACATATGGAATATCTAAATATTCTGAAAAATTAACGTTTCCGGTAAAATATGCAAATATTCCAAGCGCTCCGCCCACAAGAACTGTCGGCATAATAGCAAGACCATCTAAACCGTCGGTTAAATTTACGGCATTACTAAAACCAACAATAAAAAGAAAACTCACAATAATTTGCATCATGCCTAGATTAATTGAAAAATCTTTGAAATAAGGTATCAGGAGTGATGTATTCACTTCATTATTAGCAATAATATAAAGATATATTGAAGCAGCCAAAGCAAAAAATGATTGCCAAAATATTTTTGTCCAAGCAGAAATACCAGTAGAACTTCCTAACATCAGTTTTTTACGGTCATCTATATAACCAATACCTCCAAAGGCAAAGCATACGAATAACACTAACCAAATAAATTGGTTCGTCAAATCTGCCCAAAGTACGGTACTACTTAAAATCGATATCAATATTAAGGTTCCGCCCATGGTTGGTGTGCCGGTTTTTTGTATATGCGTTGAAGGACCATCAGATCTGACAGGTTGACCAATCTTATTTAAGGTAAATTTTTCAATTAGGCTAGGACCTAATAAAAAACAAATTGCAAGTGATGTTAGAGCTCCCAATATTGCCCGAAAACTTAAGTAATTAAATATATTAAAACCTGAATTAAACTCAGTAAGGTAATTTGCTAAATGAAGCAACATGATAAAGTTCCTCTATTTTTCATTCACATTATTGGTGAGAGCTTCAACCACCCTCTCCATGCGCATTGATCTTGAGCCCTTAATTAGTAAGGTTACACTTGGAAATTGATTTTTCAATGCATTAAGCTCCATTAATAGTGCTTCTATAGATTCGTACCATTCACCATTCTTACCAAATGCAGAAACAGTCGATTTTGTCATTTCTCCAATAGCAAAAAGTTTATCTATACCAAAATTACTGATGTTTTTTCCTATTTGTGAATGTAATTTTATAGAATCCTCACCCAATTCTGCCATATCACCGAGTACTAACCATTTTTTCCCATTAATTCCAGATAGAAATTCCACTGCAGCAATTACGCTAGCAGGATTAGCATTATAACTATCGTCAATAATTGTAATATTAGAATTCCCTTTTTGAGTAAAAAGTCTTCCTGTAATGGCTGAAACATTCTCTAATCCCTTCTTAATATTGTCGCTAGTCATATTAAGTGAAAACATTACGGCAGCAGCAGCACAAGCATTCATAACATTATGTTTTCCGCATAGTGGTAAAAAAATTTTAATTGATGAATTAGGTAATATCAGCGTAAAAGTTGATTCTGTAGAAGTAGTCTTTATATCAACTGCTCGAACAATTGCATTAGAACTAAACCCAAAACTTGTTACAGGAACATCCTTTATCATATTCTTCCATAATGGAAAGTATTGATCGTCTGCATTTAAAATAACCTGTCTAGGTGATACTCTGCCCTGAAGAATTTCTCCTTTTGCTCTAGCAACCCCTTCAAGACTCCCAAATCCTTCAAGATGTGATGGAAATGCATTGTTAATCACTGCAATTTCTGGAGAGGCTAAGTCTGTTAGATATGAAATTTCTTTTGGATTATTTGCCCCCATTTCTAGTACTGCAATTTTATGCTCTCTATTAAGACGAAGCAGCATAATTGGTAATCCTATATGATTATTTAGATTACCCTCAGTCGAGAGAGTTTCTACAGAAAATAAGCAACTACTAATCATCTCTTTCAATGTAGTTTTTCCATTGCTCCCTGTTACTGCAATAATTTCCACATCCATTTGATTCCGCCACCACTTTGCTAGTTTTCCAAGTGCTTTATAAGTATTATTAACAATAATTTGCGGAATGTTGGACGTCGTTTCTTTATTAACGACAGCAGCTGCAGCATGTTTAAAGGCAGCTTTATCTACGAAATCAGAACCATTATAGCTTGCTCCATCCAAAGCAAAAAAAAGCTCGCCTTCTTTTAAAGTACGAGTATCAGTGCTAATACCAGAAAATCTTNTATCATCGCCAGATAACACTCCTCGCATTGATNCAGCNNCTTTCCCTAAGGTGCTATTAATCATATATTTACACCTTGAAGTCGGTTACCAAGATTTGTAACTGCACACTTGTAATCTGAAAAAACAATTCTATTGTTTCCAATCAGCTGATAATTTTCATGGCCTTTTCCAGAAATTAAAATCAAATCATCATGATGAGCTTCGGTTATTGAATGGGCTATTGCNTCCCTCCTATTTTCAATATTAATAACGTTGTTGCTTTTTATCCCTTTCAAGATATCTTGAATAATGTTCATTGGTGATTCGCATCTAGGATTATCATTAGTCACTACAATCCTATCCGCTAATTTATCTACAACCTGACCCATTATCTTTCTCTTCCCTTGATCGCGATCACCTCCGCATCCAAATACACACCATAATTTTTTTATAGTATGAGGACGCAACGCCTTAAGCGCCGATTCGAGAGCAGCTGGAGTATGAGCATAATCAATAAAAATATCAGGGACAGTATCAGCAGAGGATTCTTTTATATACTGAATTCTTCCTGGCGGTGCAGTCATGTTTTCTATTGCGTCACAAGCCATTTTAAACTCAATGTTTTTTATAAATAAGAAAGCTAATACTTGAACTGCATTTGAAATATTAAAGTCTCCTATTAAAGGAATATAAAGCTCTGCATCGCCCCATGAGCTATTTATTCTTATCCTTGANCCAAAAGATTCTTTTTTTATTGANCGAACAAAAACAAAACGCCTATCATCAATAGCTCGATTAGNTTNTATTGAAATTACAATTGCATCTTTACCCCATTTTCTAGCAAGTTTCTCGCCAAATGAACCATCTATATTAATAATCTGATTTTTGCTTGAATACTCAAAAAATAATCGTTCCTTTGAGGCGCCATATGAAGCCATATTTCCATGATAATCAATGTGATCTCTAGTGAGGTTTGAAAATATAACGGTGTCAAACTTTATNCCGTCAATCCTTTTCTGACTAAGCGCGTGTGATGATACCTCCAAAGCAAGATAGGAAGTATTAGCAATACAAAAATTTGAAATTTTTTTTTGTAACTCGAGACATCTTGGAGTTGTTAAACTAAGGTCATCCCTAATAGTAGTAACNCCTGATCCAAGTGTACCGATATACGCACATNGCNATCCCAAATAATTTAGACATTGTGCTATTAAAAATGCAATGGTTGTTTTGCCATTTGTCCCGGTAATCCCTATTACATTTATTTTTTCTGAGGGATTTTTGTGCCATCGATTTGTAATAACGCCTAACTGATCAGCCAAGTTATTTATAGCGATAAATGGTACCTTTCCAAGAGCTAGNGATTGNTCCCCAGTAGTACAATCCCATAAAACTGCTTTAGCNCCTGATTGCAATGCTTCATTAACAAAATCTAGACCATGGTATGTTTTTCCTTGANAAGCAATAAATATATTACCTTTTTCAATCTGNCGNCTATCATCTGATAAACCAGTAATATCAAGNGNTGGAGCCTTGGNGATTCCTTTTAGTAATTCTTGTAAATTCATTTTTTTAGAGACTCAAAGTCCATTACCATTTAANGTTTTTGATTCAACATNAGTAAAAATACTCTCCTCTGGAAGTNAATCTGGGGGNACNCCCAGTAANCTGAGTGCTGCCGATGTAACTTCTGAAAAAATCGGGGCGGCAACNTCACTACCGTAGTATAAACCTTGTGGTTTATCGATCTTAACTAACACTACTAGACGAGGATTATTCAATGGTGCAATCCCTACAAAAGTAGATATATATTCTTCTTTCGAATAATTTCCATTTTTAGACAGCCAAGCTGTGCCTGTTTTACCTCCGATTCGATAACTAGGTACTCTAGCTTTAATGCCAGTACCTCCTGGATGAACCACTTCTTCTAACATTAGGCTTATTTTTTTTGCGATCTCAGAATCTACGACGGGTACCCCTTGTTTGGGTTCATCCATTTTTAAAAGAGATATCGGTCTCAAAATACCTTCAGCTCCAAAAACAGCATATGCTCTCGCAAGTTGCATGGGTGTAACTGAAAGCCCATACCCGTATGAAATTGTCGCCTGACGAACATTTCTCCAATTACTATGATGATGAAGTATACCTGGTGATTCAGCAGGAAAATTACTTAAGGTGAGTGAGCCAAAACCAAAACGAGTGAGAGTATCCCAAAGTTGCTCGGCATCAAGTGATAAAGCGATCTTGGTTGCCCCAACATTTGACGATCTTGTTAATACGGTTGAAAAACTTATTGAACCTAGATTGTCAGGGTCCTCAATTTTTTTAGACCCAACCTTTATAGAACCGGGCGAAGTGTCGATAATACTTGCTAATGAATATTTTCCGCTCTCAAGTGCAGCCGTTAGAATTAATGGTTTTATAGTTGACCCTGGTTCATAAATATCTGTTACGGCTCGATTCCTTTGAGATTCAGGCGTATATTGAGAACGATCATTCGGATTGTAAGATGGCTGATTGACCAAAGCCAACACTTCGTTGGTCTTAGCATCGAGAATAATAATTGACCCCGAATCAGCATTATATTCTTTAATGGCTTTCTTTAAGTTCTTGTAAGCTAAATACTGCAACCTTAGATCAATACTGGTTTCAATATCCTTACCAGGAATTGGTGGTCGAAGTTGTTTTATACTTTGAACTTTATTTCTTTTACCTTTTTTATTATCTCTAATAAAAGTTTTTTTTCCAGATTTACCCTTTAATACATCATTGTATTTGACTTCCAGCCCTTCAATACCTTTATCTTCATAACGCATTGTCAATCCTACTAAATGTGCAGTAACCTCGCCCGCAGGATAATAACGATCATATTCTCTTCGTTTATCAACGCCTGGAAACCCTAGCGCCATTACCTGATCTGCCTTTTCTGGACTAAGGCGTCTTTTGATATTAATTTCTTGTTTTCCAGATTTATATCCATCTGAAATTCTTTTTTCTAGGACTAGGTGATCCATACCCAAAACTTCTGCCAACTCTTGAATTTTGATCATGTTATCCACAATCATTCTAGGGTTTGCTGTAATTACATCAACGGGTGAACTTATTGCTAATAACTCGCCATTTCTATCTTTAATAGAACCTCGATGAGCAAATATAGTTTCACTTCCAATATGAATTCGCTCTCCTCTACTAATGAGAAAATCCCTATCATATATTTGAAGATATAATGCCCGTATTACCAAAGAGCCTACAAGCATCAATAAGATTGCTAAAATAGTAATCGATCTTAAACGGAATCGACGTAGCGATTTTTCCTTAGTTTCTGCCCCAATGCTCATTGTTCTTGAATGACACGTATATCTTTTGGGCTTGGATGAATCAATTGCAATCGTTCACTTGCCAGACGCTCAATNAGGGCGGGGGTTGCCCAAGTGCTTTCTTCAGTCAATAGTTGNCGCCATTCAACATTAAGCTCATCTCTTTCATTCCTTAGCTTTTCTAGTTCCGTATATAATTTTCGTGATTCCTGTTTACTATATACAAGGGNCACGGCAGAGATNGCACAAATCACNACAAATAAAACTATGNTAATTATTTGTCTTTTTTCGCTCATAAATCTGGCTACTAGTATTTTTTTGCTAACAAATAACTATCATAAATCTCCAAATATTTAATACAAAGGCACCTGATCATCAGTCAGCTTGTCTCCTTAAAAAAGCAGGAATATTTAGAAGATCTTCCTGTTCCTCAGNACCTTTCAATCCGTCTCCCACGGCCTTTTTACGTNCAATGGCNGGCTCATCCAACTTATCATAATCTAATGATNCCTCACTATTTTCATCNCCTTCTTTTTTTACAACTCTCATGGGAATCTCTGCTTGATTGGAGTTGTGGCCAAGGCCAGTAGCAACAACGGTAACCCTAATGTTATCTTTCATTCCTGGGTCAATAACTGAGCCAATTACTACATTTGCNNCTTTTTCAGAAAATTCNTTTATGGTNTCTCCAACTTCTTTAAATTCACCAATCGTAATATCTGTTCCTGCAGTTACGTTAACTAAAATNCCTTTTGCNCCAGAAAGATTAATATCTTCAAGTAAAGGGCTAGATATTGCCGCTTCAGCCGCCTCTCGAGCACGATCTTCTCCCGAAGATTCTCCCGAACCCATCATAGCCATCCCCATTTCTGACATNACGGTTCGNACATCAGCAAAATCAACATTGATTTGACCAGGTTGCGTTATGATTTCAGATATCCCTTGGACAGCACCCTGAAGAACTTGGTTGGCAGCTTCAAATGCATCAATTAGTGTAGTCTCACTTCCCAAAACAACTGTTAACTTTTCGTTAGGAATTGTAATAAGTGAATCGACATATTTNCTAATTTCCACTATACCCTGGTCTGCTATTGTCATTCTCTTGNTACCTTCCATTTCAAAAGGCTTTGTAACTACAGCGACAGTCAAAATACCCAGTTCCTTTGCAACCTGAGCTACCACAGGTGCAGCTCCTGTTCCTGTTCCACCGCCCATACCAGCGGTNATAAAAAGCATATCTGCGCCTTCAATAACTTCAATAATTCGATCACGATCCTCCATTGCTGCTTGACGCCCAACATCTGGATCNGATCCAGCACCAAGCCCCTTAGTAATATTGCATCCTATTTGGAGAGCNGTTCGAACTCTTGAGGAATTGAGCGCTTGCGCATCTGTATTTGCACAAATAAAATCTACTCCTTCAATTCCNCTGTTAATCATATGGGAGACTGCGTTACCACCTCCCCCTCCAACTCCGACTACTTTAATAATTGCACTTTGGCTGTGCGCATCCATTAATTCAAACATTTGACAATCCTCCATTTAAAATTTCACATTAATCAAATACGTTCTGCGATCCTTAACCTTGCNCTCCTAGATCTGATATTTNTTTCCATTTCTTCAAAAGAAGNTTTAATTGTTTTACCTATTATTTTTAATTTTGGCNTGTATTCTTCNGGCACAAAAGGCATNCCTCTGTATTGNTCATCTTCANGGGANGCNTTGCGAAAAAATCGCTTTACCTTGCGATCTTCTAACGAGTGAAANCTAATTACACACAGTCGTCCACCNTTTTTTAAAATCTCAATACTTGCCTCCAATGCAGCATCAAGTTGCTCTAATTCATTATTTATAAAAATACGAATTGCNTGAAATGTTTTAGTTGCAGGATGTATTCGCCGTTTATAAGGAACATTTTTAGCCACAATCTGAGCAAGTTGTGTAGTCCTCTGAATTGGATTAACTTCACGTTCTTTGATAATTGCATTCGCGATTCTATTGGCAAAACGTTCTTCCCCATACTCAAATAATATTTTTGCAAGTTCTTTTTTACTTGTTGTTGCTAGCCANTCAGCAGCACTTTTCCCTTTTTCAGTATNCATTCTCATATCGAGTAATCCATCATTCTGAAAACTAAACCCCCTGCTAGCTTCATCAAACTGGGGAGAAGACACCCCCAAATCAAATAACAATCCATCAACTTTTTTAAGCACGTTCTTTTCGTTAGCAATTTTTTTAAGCTTGTCAAACTCNCTCATAATTAATTNAAATCTCATATCATGTNTAAAAATATCATCTGCTTCTCTAATGGCTTGAGAGTCTCGATCAATAGCTATTAATNTTCCNTTCTNTCCCAACAGACTTANAATNTCTCTGCTATGTCCTCCTCTACCAAAGGTNGCATCTATATATATTCCATTCTTTTTTATACTTAACCCATTTANNACCGAATCAATTAATACTGGTATATGNTTTATATTCTTTGACGTAATATTTCTCACTACAACAAGCTTCTATAATGAAAGAGATTCAAGTTGATCAGGGAGGTCTGCCTCCTCTTCATCCCTCAACCATAAATCTCTTTTTTCATTCCACATTTGTTCATCCCAAAGTTCAAATTTATTACCCTGTCCTATCAATATCGCGTATCTATCAAGAGAAGCAAATTCCCGAAGTTCNCGGGGAAGCAAAATTCTCCCATGCCCATCAATATCAACTTCTGTTGCATAACCAATCATTAATCTTTGTAGTTTTCTTGCTTGTTTATTTAAGCTAGGCAAACGTACAAGTTTTCTTTCGATATCTTCCCAGTCAGGAAAAGGATAGATCAAGATACAATAATCCTTATCAACAGTTGCAACTAGCTGATTTTCACAACGGCCTTCAATCCGTTCTCTATATCGAGTCGGAATAGCCAATCGACCTTTAGCGTCGAGTGTAATTTTTGTNGCTCCTCGAAACATTATTTATTAATATGGANTTTACCCATTTTCTCCCACTNTTATCCACTTTTTGACACTATATCCCCAGAAGTACAAAATCGCCAATAAACTTTCTAAATAACTCTTATTCAACAAATACTTAGATAGTAATTATTTATGTTTTAATAAANAAATTTACTAATANTTGGGAATGTTTTTCAGTGACTTAAAGATGTTATCTAAATTAAAAGCTTAGAAGATCGTAAGCTCAAGTATTCCTTGNTAGGNTTTTTTCTTAAAACATAATAAATNGTTGTATTTCGCGCTAGTTCTTTAGTATATGGTTATTAAAACCTTAACTATATGATTTAAATAATAATTTATTGAATGTGTTTCTAAAGTGGGATAAAAAGGAAGCAAGAGTCAACTATAAGCCGGGTTCTGTCTTGGGCAACCATTCATCTGATACATTCGTCACCGAATGTCTTTAGCAACCTACCCAGGAGTTTGCTCGGATTCACAATACGATTAATATCGTANACTCCTCTATTTGGTCTTGCTCCAGGTGGGGTTTACCTTGCCGCGAAATGTCACCATTCACGCGGTGCGCTCTTACCGCACCATTTCACCCTTACCAGCAAAGCTTGGCGGTATATTTTCTGTGGCACTTTCCATGGGTTCNCACCCTCCAGGTGTTACCTGGCACCCTATCCGAAGGAGCCCGGACTTTCCTCTGAAAACTTCTATCNTGAAGAATACAGCGATTGCCTAGTTGACTCTTACTAACTTCAAGCATAAATCATATCTAAATTAATTCAATACAAGTATGTATATATATTGTANAAATATAATTTNATATTATTTAANAAATAAGATGAAAAATTTNAGNAATNCCCACTTTTCCCTCTAATTGAAAGCATTAGATTATAAATATCATTTCGTCTTAAATTACTAATTTTTACAATAATATCAACTACCTGGCTTCCAGGTAGATATTTAAGTAATTCTTTTATAATGGATTCCAATGAAATTAATTTATTTACATTTTGACTATTGTTAGCCCTATTTCCTTCTATAACGAGAATAAATTCTCCCTTTTTAGGGATTAGTTCTTCTTTAAACATTTTAAATAATGAATCTAAGTCTGTTCTAATGCATTGTTCATAAATCTTAGTTAACTCTCTACCTAAAAAAACAGCACGATCTCCGCCAAATATTTTTGCAATATCTTTAATGGATTCTTCAATCCTATGAACGGACTCTAGAAATATTAATGTTCTTTTTTCATTACATAAATTTTTTAGAATAGCTTGTCTCAAATTTCTTTTTTCAGGCAAATAACCCTCAAAGCAGAACCTATCTGTTGGTAACCCTGAAACTGATATAGCGCTGATAACGGCATTTGCTCCAGGTATCGGTGAAACTATTATCCCATTTGAATGTGCACTTGATACCAATCTATAACCAGGGTCACTAATAAGAGGAGTTCCTGCATCACTAATAAGGGCTATAGAAACCCCTTTAAGAAGCTTTGCGACTAAATCATCAACAACCTTCTCTTCATTATATTCATGATAGGCAATCTGACGTGTTTTTATATTATATTTTGATAACAACTTTTTGGAATGACGAGTATCTTCAGACGCAATCAGATCAACATTTTCTAGAACTGAAACTGCGCGTGGTGATATATCTTTAAGGTTACCTATCGGAGTTGCTACTACAAAAAGAGTTCCAAAATTCAATTTAATATCTCCAGAATTAGATATTTTTGATAAAAACAACTATCTTCATATCATCCTGCATTGTATATAGGTAATTACGCAAGAAAAATGTCGAAAATATTTAAAAAAATTAATCATTACATCTTGTCATCATTTCTAAGTGTTATGTTTGTCATCGGTTGTGCACCGATAGATATAAGTAGAGATGAAAATCTTCAATCAAAAATATCACCTAAACGGACAATTAGAGATAGCTCACTTAAAGCACCAATAAAAAATATAACTGTATATCCAAAACAAATTGGATTATTAATTCCGCTGAGTGGTGAAAACAAAAATTATGGAACTGCTATTCAAAAAGGATTTTTAAGCGCGTACTTTTTTTTAGCTAAAGATCTAGACTCCCTTCAAATAATAAAGATATATGATATTAATAATTTTGAAGATGCAAGCGAAGCATACAGACAAGCGGTAAAGGACGGAGCTGAATTTATCGTTGGTCCNCTAATGCAAGAATCAGTTGTAAATATATCGAAAGAAAGTCTGCTCCCTATTAAATTGTTAGCACTTAATAATCTCCCCAAAGATATAAAAGCATCGCTAGGAATGTATCAATTTGCATTATCCTTGGAAGATGAAATTTTGTCGGCCGCACATAGAGCGATTGCTGATGGAAATATTCATGCAACAATACTTACTCCAAACAACGAACTGGGAAAAAGTTTTCAGAAAATATTTTCGGATGAGTTTGAGAAATTGGGNGGAATTATTTTAAAAACAGAGAGTTACGAGCTAAATGAAAAAGATTTTTCTTATGAAATTAAAAATCTAATGGGTATTGCTGAAAGCGAAGCCCGTTATGAAAGGCTCCGTGCAAATATAAGAGAAAACTTAGCATTCGAACCTCGCAGAAGACAAGATATAGACATGATATTTTTAGTTTCTGANGCGTCAATCGGCAGACTAATAAAACCCCAGTTAAAATTTTATTACTCCGGAGAAGTTCCCGTATACTCAATATCAACTATTTATACCACTAATAAACAATCATATGATGACTTACATGGGATAATATTCTCCGATTCGCCATGGACAATAGATCCTCAGTCTTGGATTGAATTATTGCCTGAGATATTCGAAAAATACTGGCCTGGATCTTTTAGACAAAATCGTCTCCATGCCATGGGTTTTGATGCATATCTATTGGCTAACAAATTATTTTCTCATCAAAACGGAGTTATCGTATCAGAAATAAATGGGACAACTGGTCAATTATACCTAGATAAAAGTAATCGCTTGCATNGACGTTTGGCTTGGGCGCAATTTATTAATGGGGATGTAGTGGCTTTACCTGATCCATTGATAGAAAAAAATTAATCTCAATCATATGTTAGGATGGGTGGCGTTATGNAAAAACAATTTACAAATTTTAAAGAATTTTATCCTTACTATATTGATGAACATAAAAATAAATATACAAAACTNGTCCATTTTATTGGCTCTTGGTTATTTATATTTTTCTTCCTAACTCTTCTTGCAACTGGAGAAATCAAGTATATAGCCTATGCATTTATTTCTGCTTATGGTTTCGCATGGTTTGGTCATTTTTTTATTGAAAAAAATAAGCCAGCCACTTTTAAATATCCCATTTATAGCTTTATGGGAGACTGTGTAATGTTTACAGAAATCCTAAAAGGAAAGCATCGAATTATCTAATTATAAAGCTTTTTCTACNNCCTCATTTCTTGTTCTAACTCAGTTAAACTATCTGTAAATGAAGGACGGCTAAAAACTAAATCCATATATTCTTCAATCGGNCCAGCGTTGTACCCTAAGTCNATTCCGTAGAGCGGAAGTCTCCATAATATGGGGGCTACTGTACANTCAACCAGTGAAAAATCGTCACTTANAAAATAAGATTGAAATGTGAAACCATCAATAGATGAAAGTATGCTCTCGCGTAACATTTTTTTTAATTTAGGGGTAAGTTTTCCTTCTTTTGAGGATTCAAAGGTCTCAGCTATTTTATACCAATCATTTTCTATCTGATATAGAGCTAATCTAAAACGTGCTCTCATAACTGGATCTACTGGCATCAGGGGAGGATGAGGAAAACGCTCATCAACATATTCTATAATTACACGGGAATCATATAAAACAAGATCTCTATCAACTAAGGTAGGTATTGAATGGTAGGGATTAACATCCATTAGATCTTCAGGTAAATTTGGTCCTGTTATGGATGAAACATCAATATTAATATTTTTTTCAGCCAATACGATTCGACTTCGGTGACTATGAATACAAGTAGGTCTTGAAAACAAATTCATAATCGTTCTTCTATTGGCAATCGCTGCCATATCTGTACTCCTTTGGAAAAATAATTAGGACATTTAATATGAAATAACTGATCTTAAACTAAAATAAATTGATTTAAACATCTTTCCATATCTCTTTTTTTAACGAATAAGATAGCATCAAGAAAAAGAATAAAAACATTAATACCCAAAAACCTAGATTTCTGCGAGTNCTCCTGATGGGCTCACTAACGTATTCAAGAAAATTAACAGTATCACGAATAAATTGATCATATTCTTCAACAGATAACTTACCTGTAGTGAGAAATTCTAAATCCACATCGCCAGAGTGCTCTTCTAAACCCTCAAAAGAACGTTTTAATCCCTGTAGCTCCCATAATACATGCGGCATACTCGTGCCCTCAAGAACAACATTATCTACTCCAGTTGGGCTATTTGGATCAATATAAAAACCTTTTAGAAAAGTAAAAATATAATCTGTCCCTTTAGCGCGAGCCATTAGAGTTAGATCTGGAGGTGCAACGCCAAACCATTTTGAAGCTTGTTCAGGAGGCATAGAAGAACGAACTTTTTCAAATGGTTTTGCAGCATTAAACATTAGATTTTGCATAAGCTCTTCTTCGCTTATCCCTAATCCATCTGCAATAGTACTATACCGAATATATTCTAGGGAATGACATCCAGAACAATAATTCATGAAATTTCGTGCTCCTCGCTGTAATGAATCTTTATCATCTGGCTCATTATAAGCTTTCTCTAATACCACAGTATCATTCGCTGCTAGAGCTGAATTAAACATAAAAATAAGAATAAAATTAAAAATATATTTCATAACATTNCATGTNAAANAATTAAGTTACTCTCTCAGGTACCATTTTTGTTTTATCTATTTTCGTATAATAAGGCATTAAAATAAAAAATAGAAAATAGGTAACGGTAAAGAAACGAGCCAGATTAACGTATATACCCTCTGCTGGTTGCGTACCCAACCAACCCAGGATTAAAAAACTAATAACAAATATCGCTAAAGCAAATTTATAAATCCATCCGCGATAACGAATTGATTTTACGGGAGATTTATCTAACCAAGGCAAAAACATTGGTACAATAACTGCTGCTGCCATCATAATTGCTCCCAGCAACTTATCTGGTATAGCACGAAGAATTGCGTAATAGGGAGTAAAATACCAACTTGGCATGATATGTTCTGGCGTTACTAAAGGATTTGCTGGTTCAAAGTTAGCACGCTCAAGAAAATAGCCGCCCATCTCGGGAGCATAAAAAACAACCAGTGAAAAAATTATTAGAAATATAACAATTGCTACGAGATCCTTACTTGTATGATATGGATGAAAAGCGACACCATCAAGCGGAATCCCATCAGGCCCTTTTACCTCTTTTATTTCTATCCCGTCAGGATTATTTGATCCCACTTCATGAAGTGCAACAATATGCACAAAAATTAGACCGATCATTGCTAAAGGGAAAGCAACAACATGAAGCGCAAAAAAACGGTTCAGTGTTATATCTGATATTGCATAATCTCCACGAATTAGTTCCACCAGGCCCTCCCCAATATATGGAACTGCTCCAAAAAGAGAAATAATAACTTGCGCCCCCCAATAGGACATCTGACCCCATGGTAAAAGATAACCGGCAAATGCTTCGGCCATAAGGACATAAAATAATAACATGCCGATAATCCATATTAATTCTCTTGGTTTCTTATATGACCCATAAAGCATTGCTCTAAACATATGCAAATAAACAACAATAAAGAAAAACGAAGATCCTGTGGAATGCATATAACGCATTAACCATCCCCATTCAACATCTCTCATAATGTATTCAATGGATGCAAAAGCCTCCTCTGCTGAAGGCTTATAATTCATGGTTAAGAAAATACCCGTTAGAAGCTGAATCACTAAAACAACCATGGCTAAAACACCAAAAACATACCAAAAATTAAAATTTTTGGACGCATAATACTCGGTGATATGTTTCTTCATGGTTTTTGTATATGGAAATCTATCGTCGATCCATTTCACAAAACCTTTTTGTGCGCCAATAATTTCAGGATGATCTTTGCTCATGATGTTGACTCCGGATTTTCACCTATAATAATGAGATCATCTTGAATATACNNATATGGAGGAACACGAAGATTTGTTGGTGCTGGAACTCCTTTATAAACTCTTCCCGAAAGATCGAAACGCGAACCATGGCACGGACAGAAAAAACCTCCAAACCAATCTTCCATAGGAACAACTTCAAATTGAGCTAGTGGAGCACAGCCAAGATGTGTGCATGTTCCTTCGACCACTAAATATTCTGGTTTTAACGAACGGAATTCATTAACAGCATATTCTGGTTGCTGTTGCATGACTTTCGAAGCGGGATCACGCAATTTATCGGTTAAATTTTGTAAATGTTCTAACATCTCTTGCGTTCGTTTCAATATAAATACTACTTTCCCCCGCCATATCACTCTAATCATCTCGCCTGGCTCTAATGAGCCCAATGGAACTTCTACCGGCATGCCAAGAGCCCTCGCTCGCGCGCTTGGTTTTAAAGATGAAAGAAAAGGTACCGCAGCCATGGCAATACCTAAGCCGCCAGTTACAGAGGTTGCTACTGTTAAAAAATGACGTCTATTATTATCAACTTCATTTTTCATATATTTCCCAGTTAATCATCATGAAATTTTTTTAAAGGCACACTGTCTTAAATTATATCCAACAAAATATTTTATGTGAGGCTCATCTTAATTAAACATTTTAAGAAATACAGACTAACTTAGCGGCGCATTATACACTTCGGGTGTCTTGATTTACTAGATGGTAGATCATATAAAATCATTTTTGTGTATTTAATTGCAAAAAACTAATTAGGAATTCTATTAATCTTTGCCCCCAATAGAGATAATTTTTCCTCAATACGCTCATAACCGCGATCTATGTGATATATCCTGTCAACCAAAGTGTCCCCTTCAGCTATAAGTCCTGCAATAACCAAGCTCGCTGAAGCGCGAAGATCGGTCGCCATGACTGGAGCCCCGGTTAACTTTTTTACCCCATAGCAAATTGCCGTATTACCTTTGATTGTTATATTGGCACCCATTCTTTGCAATTCTAGAACATGTTGAAAACGATTCTCAAAAATATTCTCTATAATAGTACCAGTACCTTTTGCAATTGAATTCATAGCACAAAATTGAGCCTGCATATCTGTGGGGAAATCAGGATATGGCGCAGTTTTAACATTCACTGCTTTAGGTCGGGAATCTTGCATATCAAGATAGATCCAATCTTTGCCGAATTCTATTTTAGCCCCAGACTCTCTCAACTTAAGCAATACTGCTTTGAGATATTCTGGGGATGTCTTTAGTAAACGAATACTCCCGCCAGTTACTGCCGCAGCGACCAAATAAGTACCAGATTCAATNCTATCAGGCATAACGGAGTGNTCGGTGCCATGCAGGCGATCAACTCCATAAATACTTATTGTTTCGGTTCCGGCTCCTTTTATCCTAGCTCCCATAGAGTTTAAGTATTTTGCAAGATCATAGATTTCGGGCTCTCTAGCAGCATTTTTTATTACGGTTTCTCCTTTAGCTAAAGTCGCTGCCATCAATATATTTTCGGTGCCCGTAACGGTGACTCTATCAAAAGTAATGTCAGCACCATGAAGCTGTTTTGCTCGGGCTAAAATATAACCATTTTTGACAGAAATATCTGCTCCCATTGCTTCAAGAGCTTTAACATGTAGATTTACTGGTCGGGATCCAATAGAACATCCTCCAGGAAGGGAAACATTCGCAGAACCATAACGAGTTAAAAGAGGTCCTAACACAAGTATTGCAGCCCTCATTGTTTTGACTAACTCATAAGGCGCTGAGTATTCGCTAACATTAGAGGTATTTATTTCTATAATCATTTTATCGTCAAATGTAACCTCGGCTCCCATACTTTGAAGTAAGGTTAAAATTGTTGCTACATCTTTTACATGAGGAACATTTGATAATCTAATCGTATCAGACGAAAGTAGAGCGCCTGAAAGAATCGGCAATGCTGAATTTTTGGCACCAGAAATTGTAACTTCTCCATTGATCTGGGCGCCGCCACTAATTAATAACTTATCCAAACTTATCTCACCATCATTTTAGAGGCCGTAAATTAGAATATTCATCTAGGGTATAGGTGCTAATGGTTAAAGCATGAATCTCATTGCCCATGGAATCCCCAAGACATTGATAAATCATTTGGTGCCGCTGTATTGATCGCTTCCCAATAAAGCTATTACTCACAACAATAGCCTCAAAATGGATATTATCTTCACTAGAGACATGAATCTCAGCATCACTAATTCCAGATTTAATAAGATGAGTAATTTCTTCAGAATTCATTAAAAAGTTACATTCAAAATTTTTCTTAGCATTAGAAACTTCAGCAAAATCGAATGTAGTCCTTAATATTGTGTATCATGTGTTTTACATAAAAAATTTGCGTCCAATTGATAATTATAATGCAAAGAAAAAATAACTTCTCTCATATCTAGCCTTATGCTTATTGATATTCTTTTTGTTTGTTTTGGTATGTTACTTCTAATTTGGGGGACTAATAAATTTGTACATGGTGCTACCTCTCTAGCACATAACCTAAGAATTCCAACAGTAATTATTGGCTCAACGATTGTTTCTCTTGCCACTTCTGCGCCTGAAATACAAGTATCAATCACTGCTGCTTTAAAAAACGCTTCAAATCTTGCTATTGGAAATGCAATTGGCTCGAATATTGCCAATATTGGGCTTGTCCTAGGCTCGATAGCAATAATAAAACCAATGAATCTGAAATCTGCATTGCCGAAAAATTTAATGCCGGTATTCCTTTTTGTCTCTTTTATGACAATTCTTCTATTTTATGACGGAACATTGAGTCAGATAGAAGGAATACTGCTAATGATAGGTCTAATAATTGTTTTAATCCGGTCTGTAAAAATTGATCTACGCTCGAAAGATGGCACTGATGAAACAATAATAAACACTGACTCAGTGGAAAAAAACACCACGTTATTACCTGCAACAATGATGCTAATTATTGGGCTGTTGTTATTAATCTTTGGCGCGGAGTTAATCGTTACATATGCTTCAAAAATAGCTCGTTCCATAGGTGTATCTGAAACCATTATTGGAATCACTCTGGTGGCAATAGGTACAAGTTTACCTGAACTCAGCGTGTCAATAATAAGTGTCCTTAAAGGTCAGATCGGTCTTGCCATAGGGAACATAATAGGTTCAAACATTTATAATATATTAGCTGTCATTGGTATCGCTGGCGTTTCGACTAAAACACCTATTGAACTTGATCCGAATATGTTCAAGATTCACCTAATGATCATGCTCTGTTACACAAGTGCAATTTATTTACTTCGGAATAGATCTAATGGAGAAATAGGTAGAATTGAGGGGTTAATTCTCGTTAGTACTTTTATAACATACATTAGCTACATAACTATTCAAAACGTATAATATTGATACTTCTTAACCTAAATAAACTCAATAGTTACACAAGAGAGTGCTTTGAAAAAAAATGAATTTAATCATTCGCTGCAAAATATAAACTTATTCGCCTTCGATGTAGATGGTGTTTTTACAGATGGCCGTATTTATATATCCGATAGCGGAGTAGAGAGTAAAGATTTTCATACTCATGATGGTTATGGCATTCGTAAATTAATTGAAACGGGTGTTGAGGTTGCAATTATTAGCGGTCGTAATTCTGCTGCAGTTGAGCAACGCATGTTAGATCTTGGTATAGATAATATTAAGCTAGGTTGCAATGATAAAGTATTAGCATTTGAAGAAATAATTACTAAAATTGGCATCAAAGCATCAGAATGTGGTTACGCAGGGGATGATACTCTTGATATCCCCTTACTAAATATTGTTGGCCTGCCAGTAACTGTCCAAAATGCACATCCAGAAGTAAAAAAGATCTGTAAATACACAACAATAAAAACTGGGGGTCATGGGGCTGTCAGAGAAATTTGTGATCTGTTAATTAACGCTAGAAAAAAGAGACAAGAAAAATGACAATCAAAAATCTGTTGGTATTTAGTGTTTTGATTGCTTTATCAATGGCAAGTTGGTATCTCTCTGAATTGTATAATGAAATAGAAAATCAAACTGAAGAAATAACATTACCAACTAATCAATTCTATATGCTTTCCACAAGAATATTGGGCACTGATTCAAATGGCGAATCGTTATATAAAATTGAAGCTAATCATGCTCAGCAACTTGAAAATGATGAGATTAAATTTGAAAATGTATATATTACTTATTCTATAGAGTCTGACGTACCTTGGACAATAAATGCCAACTCTGCTATAGCTTCTGCTAACCATGAAGCTTTTTCATTAAGTGGAAATGTTTTGGCTAAAAACACAAATAAATTATCTGGTGAAATTACAGAAATTAGTACTCAATACCTTGAGCTACAGCCAAGAAAATATACAGTAAAAACAACAAGCCCTGTAAAAATTAAGATTGGCGAAAAAATTCTTACGGCAACTGGGTTATTAGCACTTTTGGATGAAAATCAACTAATGCTGGAATCCAATGTCAATGGAGAATTCTTACCGCAATAATAATTCAAACCAATAGCAATTTTATGAAATCTCATCATCCATCAAAAAAAATTACTCATCTCATTCAAATAATGTTGTTCACATCTATTATATTCATTATTTCTGTGGGCAAGACAGAATTCGATGATCTTAAGCTGCCAATTTTACTTAATGCAGGATCAACTGATTATGCTGGTGAAGATTCAATGTTGATATTCGAAGATTTGGAACTAAAACAAGGCAAGATTGGTATTAGAGCTGATAATGGTCATGCAAGTAAGTTGGACTTTGAAAATAGCATCTGGCAGTTCTCAGGAAATGTCATAATTGATACGGAAAACAGTCACGTTGAGAGTGAGGTAGCGGACCTAAAATTTTCAGGTCATCGATTACAATTTGCAACTATAATCGGATCACCTGCAATATTTGAAATACGCCGCGCTGAAAATGATCAAGTTACATACGCCCAAGCTAATCAATTAAAATATGACTTTGAAGCTGGAATTATAGAATTTTCAGGCAATGCAATTATAACGGAAGCCGGTAATCAGATATCGAGTAATTACCTCATCTACAATATCAATGAACGTCGTATAAAAGCTCAATCCAATGGCGCTGGTGATCCAAGGGTTAAAATTACTTATACTCCAGGACTTCTTATAAATAATCAGAATGATAAAGAGAATAAGAAAAAGCCTGAGGATCAGGATTAATGACTACCTTAAGCGCCCAAGAAATATATAAAAGCTATAAATCTCAGAATGTTGTCAAAGGCATTTCCCTCGATATCCAGAGTGGAGAAGTGGTAGGTCTTCTGGGGCCTAATGGTGCAGGAAAAACGACTGCTTTCTACATCATTGTTGGGCTTATAACTGCAGATAGTGGGTCTATATTCTTAGATGGAAAAAACATCACTCATCTTCCTATTCATAGACGAGCAATGATGGGGCTTGGCTATCTACCGCAAGAAGCATCAATATTTCGAAAACTTACTGTAGAACAAAATATTCTTGCTATCTTGGAAACACGGCCAAATCTATCAAAAGAAGACCGAGANCAAGAATTNGATAAATTATTAGAAGAGCTCCATGTAGGTCATGTTAGATCAACAATGGGTATNAGTTTATCTGGGGGAGAACGAAGGAGAGTAGAAATTGCCAGAGCCTTAGCAGCCAACCCACAGTTTGTGTTATTGGATGAGCCTTTTGCAGGAGTGGATCCGATTTCTGTGCTTGATATTCAACGTATCATTAGACATTTATGTGATCGCAATATCGGTGTGCTGATAACAGATCATAACGTACGAGAAACTCTCGGCATTTGTGGAAGAGCTTACATACTGAATGAAGGCGCTTTAATTGCTTCCGGAACCCCTGAGGAGATCTTGCAAAACCAGCACGTCCGAGATGTCTATCTTGGTAAGGAATTTAGGCTTTGAAACAACAAGCGAAAAAACAAACTGATCTGGAGGAATTAAGAGAAAGACTTAATTCTGGCGAGATGCAGCCAGTCCGAATGCTGATGGGTAGCTTACATCCGGCTGAACTCGCACGATTGATTGAATCTCTACCTCTTGAAGAAAGAACGATTGTCTGGGAAATGGTAGATACCCAACTGGGCGGTGAAATATTAGTTGAGGTTTCAGAAGAAGTTCGCGATGGTTTAATCGAAGGCATGCAAACTCAAGAGTTAATCGATGCCATTGAGGGCATAGAAGTTGATGACCTTGCAGATTTAATTGCAGATCTACCAGAAACATTAACACAAGAAGTTTTAAAATCTCTTGACCACCAAGATCGAGAAAGGCTCGACCAAGTTTTGGCATATGATGAAGACACTGCCGGTGGTTTAATGAACATCGATATCGTTACTGTGCGACCCGACGTCACCATTGAGGTCGTATTACGACATCTACGAAACCAAGAAAAAATCCCTGATGGAACAGATTCAATATTCGTTGTTGACAGAAATAATGATTATCAAGGCGCACTAAAACTATCTAGATTACTCACGAATAATCCTGAGGCTCCCGTAGCAAAGATAATGTCAAAAGATATTGAGCCTATTCCTGTTGATACTCCTTCAGAAGAAGTCGTATGGGAATTCGAGAACAGGGATCTTATATCGGCGCCAGTAATAGATTCAGACAATCGACTCGTCGGACGAATCACAGTGGATGATATTGTCGATGTCATTCGTGATGAAGCAGAACACTCACTGATGGGTGCAGTCGGGCTTGACGAAGAAGATGATATGTTTGCCCCTGCAACTAAAAGTGCTAAGAGAAGAGCGCTTTGGTTGGGAATAAATTTGTTAACAGTGCTACTGGCGGTATCGGTAGTTGATATTTTTAAAACAACTCTTGATCAGCTTGTTTTGTTGGCGGTACTGATGCCAATTGTCCCTAGCATGGGTGGAATTGCAGGTACACAATCTTTAACCATTATGACAAGAGCAATTGCACTGGGACAAATTGATAAAACCAATGCTTTGGGTATTTTCAAAAAAGAAATTCTCGTAGGGATACTTAACGGTTTCCTGTGGGCAATAGTGGTATCTCTTTTTACCTATTTATGGTTTAAAGATTGGCGTATCGGATCGGTTATTGCTGGAGCAATGTCCATAAACCTTATCGTTGCAGCGGCGGCAGGTTTTGGTATCCCCCTTATCCTGAAAAGAATGGGGTCAGATCCAGCGCTTGGTGGGGGTGTTGTTTTAACAACCATTACTGATGTAGTAGGTTATTTCTCATTCCTGGGATTAGGTGCCATATTTTTACTCTGAAAAATAGGCAATTTATTTTTTATTTGTAATTGTGATATTTAGCCAATTTGGGATAAATAATCGAGGCACATCATTTCCAAGTATAAAATCCAGTAAGTTATTTTTTACTGCCATAGCGTCTTTAAAGCCAAGATCAATCAGGGAATTGGTATAAAGCTGCTCAAAAAGCAAAAAACTTATTAATTGGTCTGTTCCCCGATGATTCTTACCCCCTACTCCTCTAAAAAGAGCTCTGATTGGCAGAGGCAAAGTATGGCGACATTCATGAGCAAGATCACGTAGATTTTTACTGGGTGCAACAACCATGGTGTCGATGGGATGGATATCTTTGCCATACATTGATTTGTTTTCCGATGATAATTTATCTAACAGAAAATTAATCCTCATGATTTGTTCTAGATCAGAATAAAGCCCATCCATAAAAAGGGTATCAAGCATATATCCAGCAATTTGGGGGAATGTAGGCGACAAAATTTGTGATTTCTCTTGAACTAAATGCTCATTATTTTTGCTGCCCTCGTTATTCACCCCAATGACTAGGATTCGATTAGCGCCAAGATGAATTGCCGAACTCAACGGCGTCGCTTGGCGCATTGCACCATCACCATAATATAATCCATCGATAAGGACCGGCGGGAAAATTAAAGGTAGCGCAAGACTTGCCATTAAATGATCAAGATTCAAGGAACATCTAACACCTTCTCTTCGAGTCTTTGACCATTCTTCGGTTCTTTGATTGGCTTGAAAAAATGATGTTGAACGAGATGATGAGTACCCTGCAGCTACTACTGAAACAGCATCGATGAAACCCTTATCAATGGAGCTTTGTACTTGTTCACATTGGATATTGTCAGCTAATAATTTTCTTAAAGGGGAATTATCGAGCAATGAGCGAGGTAGGCCAAAAGGATATCCGCCGAAAACAATTGCAGTAAACCAATGCATTGTGCTTTTAAGCATGGTCCAATTATCTGACTTATATACCTGATGACTCTTAATGCTTCCCCAAACTTTGATGAGTTGATCAACGGCATGACTAAAACGTTCAGCCTCTGCCGCGAGAACAACTGCATTGACGGCTCCTGCCGAAGTCCCGCTTATCACTGAAAAAGGATTCTTTCTTTTTTCCGGTAATAATTCGGCAATGGCTTTTAATACACCAATCTGATAGGCGCCACGGGCACCTCCTCCAGGCAATACTAAACCGGTCTTGATTTTTTCTTTCTCCATTTCCATATGTATAGAGTATTATAGATAGTCACAAACAAAACAATATGTTCGGCTATTAATCAAAAAGTTTTAGAGTTAACATTATGAAAATTTTTCTTTCACTAATATTGGTTGTAATTTTTTCAATGTTTTTTAATCCACAAGCAAAAGCGGAAACATTTAATCTAGGTGATGCCGCCCCCGAATTCGAGCTTCCCGATCAAGATGGTGTTGTCCATTCTTTGAAAGACTATCGTGATAAATGGGTCGTTCTCTATTTTTACCCAAAAGATGGAACGCCAGGTTGCACCACAGAGGCTTGTGAATTTCGTGATGACATTTTTAAATTCAGTCGTATGAATTGTGAAATTATTGGCATTAGCTTGGATGATGTGTCATCCCATAAGAAGTTTGCAGAAAAACACGGGTTACCATTCCCACTACTCGCTGACAGCAAAGGATTAATGGCTGACGCCTATGGAGTAAGAAAAAAGTTTCTTGGCCTGTCTTTCGCTAAACGACAAACGTTTTTAATCGATCCGGATGGTAATATTGCGAAGCACTATGTAAAGGTTGATCCAAATAAGCACTCCGCAGAAATTCTCGCTGA
>PBBK01000012.1 GCA_002717685.1 Gammaproteobacteria bacterium
ATTATACATGGGGCAGAAGTCACAGTTTTTTTAACACTCAGTTAGCTAACTCAGAGTATATTGATTTTACTGATCCATTTTGCCTGAATCTTCGAAAGTGTTTAGTTAAAGCAGCCAAAGATGCCAGCATTATATTTAAGGATGGAGGTATCTATGGGGTTACCCAAGGCCCAAGGATTGAAACAGCTGCGGAAGTTAACAGATTTGAAAAAGAAGGTGTAGATTATCTAGGAATGACGGCAATGCCTGAAGCTGCATTATCAATGGAATTGGATATTAGCTATGCAAGTTTGTGTTTAATTGTTAATCATGCAGCTGGAAGGGGCACTATAAAAGTGCATGAGGATATCCAATTAAACCTGGATGCTGCAAGATCAAAGGCAATTAAAACTCTTAAACAATTTTTTCTTTAAAAATAAAGATTATAAATTATAGAAATATTTTTTATTTCTCTTCTATGGATACCTTTGGAATTGTATCTAATTCTATGGTTATTGTATTTTCACTAATACTATCAACGGTTCCATCATTCACAGAAAATGTAAAATCTGTATATTTTTCCATTCCCGAGTAATTATTGGGTAACCTAAAATAAAGATTTTCAATAATCTTTGGATGTATTTTTATGCCAGGTATTAGCGGCGATGAAGCAAAAATATATTCTTCCTGCAGTAGCCCTATGTGAGGTAGAGTCTTAATAGTTATATATTCAAGCAAATCATTATCTATATCCGAATATTTAAAATCATTGGCAGTGAAATTATAGTAATAATCATCATTAATCTTTACGGTATTATCTTCGCTTACAGGAGGATCATTTTTTCCAGTTATAGTAATGATGACATTATTTTTTTTAATTGATGATTCATCATTATAACTATATCCAAAGCTATCAGTTTCTACAGAGTTTTCAGCCAGCATGTCTATAGCAATCTGATCAGAAATATAAGTAATATAGCTACCATCGCTATTTAAAGTTAGGGAAACATATTTCCCCATTTTACTTAGGCCAACAATTCCATTATCAATTGCAGTAATTTTAGAGTTCTTGTTGGAATCTTCAATTTCTGCAAATATATTTCCGCTTTCTGGAGACACTATTGAGGCTAATTTATTATTATTTGTGGAAATAAATTTAACAATAATGCCAAATTTAGGATGATCAAAATAGCGAATATCATTTAATTCCATTATTTTATCATCTTGAATTTGATACCTAATGTGAGGAATTTTTTGATTTTTTTCGAAGTTATTCTGATTGGTAGCACTCAGAATATGTTCTTTAGTTTCCTGATTTTCTATCATACTTAGATTAACTACTAGGTGATTACGATTTTGATCGCTTAAATATAACTGAAAAGTTCCTTTAAATTCTTGTGGTATATGACCTAAGTTTTTTATATTTATAATAGGTGTTTTTTCTTTATTTATACTTTGTTGCTTCCATCCACCCCATACGATTGGTCGATATGCACTAAGCCGGGAAAGCCTATCGTAAATAGATTTCATAGAAAGTTCATTTTTTCTCAGCAATTTGAGATTTACTTGATCATTTGATATGAATTCTTCAAGATCAGTGTCATTAAGAGCTGAAGTATTTATTGCTGGTTGTACGTTATCTGTAGATTCTTGGTGATTATTTTGATTTAAATTATTATTGGCGAATTTATTATTCGTTTCTTTATATTTTTCTCCATTTTGTATAAAGATTTCATTATCGCTTGATGAGCTATTGTATTCAAATACGATGAGTTCTATTGAAAAGAATGGTAATTGCTCTTTATTAACAGTGCTAATCTGAGTATTTGTTTGTATATTTTCTTGTCCAAATGACACCTCTAGAACAAAAGAACAGAGCAATAAAATTCTTCCTAAAGAGATAAAAAAGGTTTTTTTATTTTTTTGATTATTCACTTTTTTTATGATCAGTATTTACGAATTATATTAGGTATTGAGATTATTTATTCATTCTATAATTTTTTTTTACCATTCAGGATATCAAATAAATTTGTAAAGAATTGGAAGAAAAATTTGTTTTTACTTAAATCTAATTTAAATTCTAATTGATTTTCACTTTTCATGGAGAATGTATCATTTTCTTTTTTTATTAGCTGAGTAATTATTAGCGAATCAACTTCTGTATTATTATTAAATCGAATATACCCGCCCGAAGTCGTTGTGCGAATTTTTTGTATGTTAAGTTGTTCAGCATTTTGTTTGATTATTGTAATTTGGAAAAGGTTTTTAGCTGTATTTGGCAAAATACCAAATCTATCAATTAATTCTATTTTTATATTCTTTAACTCTTTTCTATCTTTAGTATTAGAAATTCTTTTATATAAAGTTAAACGCAGATGAACATCAGAGATATATTCTTCTGGAAGTAGTGCAATAATGTGAGTGTTTATGTCTACACCATAATATAATGGTTTATCAAGATTCAACGCTTTTCCATTTTTAATTGAGTCTACGGCACGATTTAATAATTCTATGTAAAGAGAAAATCCTATTTCCTGGATTTGTCCACTCTGTTTTTCGCCAAGTAATTCTCCGGCTCCTCTTATTTCTAGGTCGTGTGTAGCTAAAATAAATCCTGAACCAAGATCTTCAAGAGAATCGATTACCTCAAGTCTTTTAATAGCATCTTTTGTCATGACAGATTTAGATGGGGCAATAAGATATGCGTAAGCCTGAAGATATGAGCGTCCCACACGTCCACGTAGCTGATGTAATTGACCTAATCCAAGTTTATCAGCTCTATTTATTATAATTGTGTTAGCGGTAGGTATATCAATGCCACTTTCAATTATTGTTGTACATACTAATATATTTGATTTTTGGTGATAAAAGTCAAACATTATTTTTTCTAGGTCTCTTTCAGGCATTTGGCCGTGTGCTACGGCAATAATAGCCTCAGGAATTAGATTTTTAAGAGTTTCTTCTATTTTTTTTATACTCTTAACGCGATTATGAATAAAATAGACTTGCCCACCTCTTTGGATTTCTCTAAGACAAGCTTCACGTATCATAATGTCATCCCATTCACTTACAAATGTTTTAATTGCTATCCTTTCAGATGGGGGTGTTGTAATTAATGATATTTCACGAATACCGCCAAGAGCCATATTAAGAGTTCTTGGTATTGGAGTAGCTGTTAGCGTAAGAATATCTATCGAATTTCTTAATGACTTAATAGCTTCTTTTTGTCGAACACCAAAACGATGTTCTTCATCAATTATAATGAGACCAATATCAAAAAAATCATTGGTGTGATGTAATAATTTATGTGTGCCAATAACAATATCTATTAGTCCTTTTCGTATTCCAGATACAATCTTTTCTGTTTCTTTCTTTGATTGGAATCTAGAGAGAACTTCGATATTTATTGGCCAATCAGAAAATCTATTTGAGAACGTTTGCCCATGCTGTTGAGCTAATAAAGTCGTAGGGACAAGAAGACAAACTTGCTTACCGCTAAGAACAACTACCAATGCAGCTCGCAATGCTGCTTCTGTCTTCCCAAAACCAACATCACCGCAGACAATTCTATCCATTGGCTCTTCAGATGCTAAATCATCTAAAATTTCGTCAATCGTATTAATTTGATCTTCCGTTTCTTCGAAGGGGCATGAATGTTTAAAAGATTGATAATCAGAATTTTTCCATTTAAAAGAATGGCCTTTTCGAGCAGCTCTTCGCGAATATGTATCCAATAATTCAGCGGCAGTATCTCTGATCTTTTGAATAGCTGTTCTTTTTATTTTTTTCCATTGATTAGATCCTAAGCGATTTACAACAATATTTTCGGAAGATGATGAATAACGAGAAATTAAATTTAAGGCATGAACTGGAACATATAATTTATCGCCACCGAAGTATTCAAGATGAAGATATTCACCTTTATGTTTTTGGTTTGCTAANNTAATAAGTCCTTTATAAAGGCCTATACCNTGNTCTATATGGACTATAGGNGAATTTATTTCTAANTCATTCAACTGNCGGATAATTATTTCNGGATCGAGGATTNTTTTTNGTTTGTATTTTTTTTGTTGAANNTTCTCTCCAAAAAGTTGTTTCTCTGAAATTATTGAATACTTACCCTNCTCAAGAATTANACTGTCTTCAATTGGCGCAATAGAAACTAATAGTTTTTTTCTNGATGAAAGAAATTCTTGCCAAGAATCAGTTGCATAAATTTTATAACCTAGTTCATTTATAAAATTTACAATATTTTTACGATTAGTTTTTGATTCAGCTNCAAATAAAATCTTTCCATTATTTCTGCTTAAAAAATCTTGTAATCCCTTAGATGCATTTTTATGTTGGGCCTGTATTTTTATTNCTGGAGTAGTTTTTGTNCTGACATTAAAAGAATTAGTATNTTGTTTAATTTTATTTGAGTTGTATTCAATTATTTTAAATTNTTCTAGTTTTTCTAAAACTNNTTNTGGTTTAAAGAAAGCTTGATTAGGTTTTAANATAGGTNTTTCTTGATTATGATTGCATGNGTCATATCNTTCTTTTATAACANNCCAGGNTCTATNAANAACACTNTTGANATGNGAAGGAAGTAGNACNATTGCATCATTAGGNAAGTAATCAATTATTGANGAAGTATTGTTAAAAAATAAAGGNAGATAATANTCTATACCTCCATNCNCTATTCCATTNCAAATATTTTTATATAGTTTTGACTTTATAGGGTCTCCTTCAAAAAATTTTCTATAGTAGTGGCGNAAATTTTTAATNGTTTCCTTGTCTAATTGAATTTCATTTGCNGGNAGAATATCGNNTGAANTAATATTTAATGNNGATATCTGTGTATCTACATNAAAGTAACGNATTGATTCAATTTCATCATCAAAAAANTCTATTCTTATTGGTTGNTTCGAACCCATNGGAAAAATATCAATGAGTGAACCACGAATTGAAAANTCACCATAATCAAGTACTTGTGGANCTCTTATATAGCCAATTGTTAAGANATTTTCTATAAAANTATTACGATTGATTTTTTTTTCTAGTGTTAAATTTATTGTATTTATTATNGTGTAGTTTATTGGGGGTAATCTTTGTAATAATGACGATTCTGAAATTATAAGAATCCCATTTTTTATGTAATTTAATTTATGGAGTACGGAAAGACGCTCTGAAATAATACTCTGATGCGGTGAAAANTTATCATACGGNAGTGTCTCTCTATCTCTGAAATGAGATACNNAGTTTTTTTTTGAATANAAATACTTTANTTCAGANGTAATTATACTAGCATGCGTTGCGCTTGAATTGACTAGAATTAGTGGTTTTTTAGTATTAGATGCAATTTCACTTGCTAAAAGTGNAACACTAGATCCAATCAAACCACCAATGTGTTTTGTATTTGCATTAAGAGAATGAGAAATAATTGAAGATTTTNCTTTCACTACAGATATGTTAATCAAAAAAGATGAAGATATCCTCAAATATTTTTTAGATTAGATTTTGAAACCATTTTACACTGTATAGAAGTGAATGTGGTTTAATGGAGCCGATGATTAGATTTATAGAAGTATTTATAGGAATTCGTTATTTATTTTCAAAGAGACAAACTAGATTTGTTTCATTTATCTCTATGATTTCTTTGATAGGAATATCTCTAGGCGTATCTGCGTTGATAGTTATTTTATCTGTAATGAATGGTTTTGAAGGGGAACTTCGTAATCGTTTACTGAGTATGACGGCACATGGCTATGTAACTGAGGTTGAAGGAAAAATTAAAGATTGGAAGCCAATNTATAGAACTATCTCCGATCATGANGACATCCTCTCTGCTTCACCTTATATTTCTATAGAAGGGATGATAAAACATCAAAATGAATTAAGTGAAGTACTTATCAACGGAGTAAATCCAAATTTTGAAACAATGATGTCTTCACTTTCAATTAACTTTATTGTTGGAGANTTGAATGTTTTAAAACCCGATTCAAATAATATAGTGTTNGGTAAAATTTTAGCTCAAAAGTTAAACGTATATATCGGGGANAACATATTCCTNCTTGTACCTAAACCAACAAACCAAGGNTTACTTGANCCAGTANTAGGAAAGTTTGTTGTCCAGGGTATTTTTGAAGCAGGNGTAAAGGATCANGACTCAACACTTGCTTTAATNCATTTAAANAAAGCCAGTCAATTAGTAGGNATGAAAGATAATGTAACAGGAATAAGATTTTTAACTAATAATGTGATGGCGGCTCCTTTGATAGCCAAGCAAATAGAAAAATTACTAGGAAAGAACTATTTGGCTATAGATTGGGGTCTTCAAAATAAAAGTTATTTTCGTGCCATTCAGCTTGAAAAAACAATGATGTCATTAATACTNTCTCTGATTATAGGGGTTGCAGCTTTTAATATAGTTGCAAGTTTAGTTATGGTTGTTAAGGATAAAAATAAGGACATAGCCATTCTTCGGGCGCTTGGCCTAGAACCGAGAAATATAGTATCTATTTTTTTTATTCAGGGCGCACTAATTGGGTGGTTTGGTGTTGTCATTGGTATTTTTATTGGACTAATTGTAGCAAAAAACGTACCAATTTTAGTTCCACTAATTGAAGATTTTTTTAGATTTAGAATTATGCCTGGAGATGTTTTTTATGTGACTGAAATTCCATCAATCATTATATTCAATGACATAATTATAATAGGTATTGTAGGTTTCTTGCTAACATCACTAGCCACTATTTATCCGGCAAGAAAAGCTGCTAGGGTAAATCCAGCAATGATTTTGAGATATCAATAAAATAATGAAGACTATCCAAGAAATGTGGGTTGCCAAAAGATATTTACTATCTAGTAAAGATAATAATTTTATATCTTTGATCTCAGCGATATCAATTTTTGGTATTACCATTGCCGTATCTGTATTAATTATTGTTTTATCTGTTGTTAATGGTTTTGAAAAAGAACTGAGAGAAAAATTATTATCAGTTTCTGCGCATGCAAATATTGAAGATTCAACTGGCACAATGGAGAATTGGTCTTTCTATACTGAGAAAGCCAAGGAACATGCGAAAGTTACATCAGCCGCTCCCTATTTGAATGGTAAGGGTTTAGTTGTTATGGGGAAAAAATTTAGTGGAATTGAATTTCGTGGCATAGAATCTACTCTTGAGGAAACAGTTTCAAACATTGAGACTGAGATGATCTCTGGAACCTTGCATAGCTTGAAAAAAGATGAATTCAACATAATTTTAGGTTCAGATCTAGCAAATCATCTCGATGTGGTGATTGGTGACAATGTAATTTTGAATATAGCTGAAAGTATTACTACTCCAATGGGTAAGTTTCCAAGATCAAAAATTTTCAATGTCAGTGGAATATTCAGAATAGGAATGTATGAGTTTGATAGAAGATTAGTATTTATTGATTTAAGTGATGCTCAAAAACTTCTTAATAAAAATTCTTCTGTTGATGGCATTAGATTGTCAATCAATGACATCTACCAGTCTGGTAATGTGGTAAGAGAGGTGGCATTAAGTTTTGATGGGGAATTTCTTATCAATGATTGGACAAGAAATCATGTAAATCTTTTTAGGTCAATTCAAATAACAAAATCTATATTGTTTGTAATTTTATTGATGACTGTGGCGGTGGCTGTTTTTAATATCATTTCAACTCTTGTGATGGTAGTTAATGAAAAACAATCAGATATTGCCATATTAAGAACATTAGGCGCAAAACCCATGAGTATATTAAAAATATTTTTAAACCAAGGGAGTATTATAGGTTTTTTAGGGATTAGTCTTGGGGTTTTCATAGGTACTTTCTTTACATTAAATCTTGTGGAAATTGTCAGTTTTTTCGAGAATATTTTCGATTTTAAAGTTCTTGCTGCAGATGTTTATTTTATAAGTGATTTGCCAACTGACTTACGATGGATAGATATTGTAAAAATNTCCGCTATTACATTTTTATTAACAATATTAGCGACATTAATTCCTGCAATGAATGCTGTAAGAACTAATCCTTCAGAGGTTCTTAGATATGATTGATAATTTTGTATTGTCATGCAAAGGAATTGCACGACATTTCAATGAAGCTAGTGGTGTTTTGAAAGTCTTAACTGATGTTAATTTACAAATATCACTGGGTGAAAAAATTGCGATTATTGGATCTTCAGGCTCAGGAAAGACCACATTGTTGCACATTCTAGGGGGTTTAGATCAGCCAACATACGGTGAAATATTTTTAAATGGAGAATTATTCAGTAATATCGATGAAATTGCCAAGTGTAAATCAAGAAATAATTATATTGGTTTTATATATCAATTTCACCATCTATTAGGCGAATTTTCTGCACAAGAAAATGTAGCTTTTCCTTTAATGATAAGAGGATTAAATAAAAAAGTAGCGCTGAGAAAATCTAAGGAAATGCTTGGTCGTGTTAGATTGGGAGATAGATTGTCTCATAAACCTGCAGCTTTATCTGGAGGAGAGCGACAGCGTGCTGCTGTTGCACGGGCATTAATAACTAAACCTAAAATTATTTTAGCCGATGAACCGACAGGAAATTTAGATTCAAACAATCGTGAAGAAGTTTTAGAACTTTTACTGGAATTAAATGACGAAATACACACAAGCTTAATAATTGTTACGCATGACAATGCGATAGCAAAAAAAATGGATAGAATACTACATCTCGAAGATGGGATTATTCATCAACTTTAGATTTAATTTTTCAATAACATAAGAAATTTTTCTGAAAACCATGTATATACAATACATAACAATTTGTTCAATATTAACTGGACATAACAATGAAAAAAACAACATAGATTATGAATAGTTTGGTGTCTTATGACTAGCAATGCTGATAATTCTGTATTCCATATTTATAAAAGACTTTGGGGTTATGTAACTCCTTACAGAGTAATCGGGCTAATTGCTATTTTTTCGATGGCAGCTACAGCTTTCGTTGAGATGATTATGGTAGCACTAGTTGAGCCACTAATGGATGAAACGCTGGTTGCAAAGAATCTAGAAGCTAGTCGTTGGTTACCTATTGCATTTATTGGAATATTTGTGATTCGAGGTTTTATGGGTTTCGCGACTGAGGCTTCATTAGGATGGATTGGACGTAATGTTATTAGTACATTACGTCGTGAGGTTTTTGAAAAATTTTTAACCTTACCCATAAGTTTTTTTGAAAAAAGGAAGAAAGGTTCAATTATCTCAAAAATTACATACAACGTGGAAATGATCTCTGAATCTGTAACCCATGTGGTAACAATACTGATTCGAGATGTTTTAACTGTGATAGCTGCTATTGCACTAATGATATATCAAAGCCCACGTTTATTTATGATGGTTGCTCTTGTTTTACCAGTCATTGCGGTACTCATTAAAGTTCTAGGATCAGCATTTCGAAGATATAGTGGAAAAATTCAGCATTCTGTTGGAGAAGTTACGCAAGTATCAGAAGAAGTTTTGATTGGTAATAAAATCGTTAAAATTTTTGGTGGTAATGATTACGAAATGAATCGTCTGATAAATATAGATGAATCTAATCGATTGCAAAATCTTAAGCTTATTCGTTCACGTTCAATGGGGGTTGCTGTTACTCAAGTAATTTTTGGGGTCGGAGTTTCTGGTGTAATATATTTAGCCGGCATTGAGGCAATAAATAGCCAGCTTAGCCCAGGTAGTTTTATGTCATTNTTTGGCGCTATGATGCTTATGCTTCAACCAGTTCGAAGNATTACAAATGTNAATGCAACNCTTCAGAGAGGGGTAGCAGCTTCGCGTAGTTTATTTTCTGTAATAGATCAANCAGAAGAAATTGATACAGGATCTCATGTTAGTAANTCAATNTCTGGAAGCATAAGATTTAGTAATGTTAGTTTTTCTTATAATAAAGGNGAGAAAAATGTATTAGAAAATATTTCCTTTGAAATTAAAGCAGGNAAATCATTAGCAATTGTTGGTCGTTCAGGAAGTGGAAAGTCAACCATTGTGAATTTATTAGCAAGGTTTTATAACTTATCGAAAGGCGAAATATTTGTAGATGATATCCCTATCCAAGAATATGTACTAAGTAATTTACGTAAAAATATAAGTTTAGTTAATCAGGACGTAATACTATTTAATGACACAATTTCAAATAATCTAGCTTATGGAGAATTAACTAATACTNCAACTGCAGATCAATTANAAGCAGCAGAAACTGCTNACATACTGGATTTTGCAAAAGAATTTCCAAACGGACTAGAAACTATCATTGGAGATAGAGGTGAGCTGTTGTCCGGAGGTCAAAGACAAAGGATTGCTATAGGTAGGGCGATTTTAAAAGATGCNCCAATACTAATTTTAGATGAAGCAACTTCATCTCTTGATTCAAAATCAGAAAGAAATATCCAATTAGCTTTAGATAAATTGATGAAAAAATGCACNACACTTGTTATTGCTCATAGATTGTCTACTGTAGAAAGGGTAGATCAAATTATTGTTTTGCACAAAGGACGTATTGTTGAAATAGGTAATCACCAAGAGTTACTCGATAAGAATAATCATTACGCTGAGCTTTATCGAATACAATTCAATAAAAAATAGGACTATTTTGATAAAAGCATTTTTCATAAAATTTGAAAGATTATTGACTCATATCTGGTATGAAAACTCTCTANTTTTTTTATTNTTTTTACCTATAAGTTGGATTTATGGGTTTNCTGTAAAGCTNAGAAGAATTTTGTATCAGTTTAACTTTCTTTCATCATACAAANCATCTGTNCCTGTAATTGTTGTAGGAAATATTTCAATAGGAGGTACTGGAAAAACACCTTTAGTGATCGAGATAGCAAATAAATTAGCTGAAAGTGGNTTTTCNCCTGGGATTATATGTCATGGATTTGGATCAAAAATTGGTAATNTTCCAATTGAAGTTTCAAAAACAAATNCACCAGCCGAAGTAGGCGATGAATCAATTGTAATTGCAAGAAAAGTTAATTGCCCAATTGTAGTGCATCCAAATAGGGCTCTAGCAGCAAGAACTCTAGAGAAGAAAAGTNTAGATGTAATTATTGTTGATGATGGCTTACAACATTATGGGTTAAAAAGAGATATTGAAATAATTGTAATAGATGGNGATAGAGGTCTGGGCAATAAAAAATTACTCCCTGCNGGACCATTAAGNGAATCTCAGCAAAGGTTAAAGGAAGTTGATTATATTTTTGTTCAATCTAAGAATTTCTCAGAAACTATTATTGAATTTGAGCAAACTAATAATATTATTAACTTTTATCTTGATGGATCCTTGGCTTATAAAATAAATAATCATGAATCAAAAAATCTTCATGATTTTAAAGGTCAACATGTTCATGCTATTGCGGGAATAGGAAATCCAGAGCGATTCTTTAATTTTCTTGCAGGTTTTGGGATTAAAGTTACACCCCATTTTTTTTATGATCATGTGNNTCTTGAATCTGTCGACCTTGAATTTAATGATAATCTTAATATTCTTATGACAGAAAAAGANGCTGTAAAATGTCATTTTTTTACTGGTAAGAATATTTGGTATATCCCAGTGCATTTAAAATTTCAAAATTCAAATTGGTTAAAACAGATTGAAGNTATTCTTAAAGAAAAATCAGCATGAATTGTGAAAAATTCAATGTGGTAATACCAGCACGATATGANTCNGAAAGATTTCCTGGAAAACCATTGTGNNATATAGCNGGCAAACCAATGATTGAGCACGTTTGGCAATCTGCTGNAGCAAGNGATGCGGGCGAANTTTTTATTGCAACTGATAATAACATGATTCAAGANGTTGCTAGCTCATTTGGNGCAAATGTTGTNATGACCTCAAATGAGCATAAATCTGGATCAGAGAGGATTGCAGAGGTNTGTGATTTACTTAGNTGGCCAGAGAGNCTATCGATTATTAATCTTCAAGGCGATGAACCACTGATGAGACCCGAGCTAATTAATCAATGCGCTCAATTACTTAATGATTCANAAGTTGATATTTCAACTNTAGCATCTCCAATTCAGTCTGATGANGATCTACATGACACGAATGTAGTNAAAGTGATAGTCAATAAATCATCGTATGCATTATATTTTAGTCGTACACCAAAACACGGGGATTGTTTGCATCATCACGGTATCTATGGATATAAATGTTGTGTATTGAAAAAACTCNGTACCTTACCAGCAACATTACTTGAGAAATCTGAGAAACTTGAACAATTAAGGGCTCTAGAGCATGGTTTTTCGATTAAAGTCGGTCAAACNGGTATNTATCCAGGTCCAAGTGTAGATACTGAAGCTGACTTATCAATAGTAAGAGNCTTAATTNNAAAGTAAACAAGATCCTCCAACAAAATCTATTTATTTATCTATTAATTTATTACTTNTCTTTTTTNGAAGTATTTTTAGTATTTGTTGANCCTNTCTCTGTTGAGTTGGCGTTTTTTTCTAATTCAGGCTTCCACGGTAATAATCGTTTTTGAGTTTCTTTGTTNTCTTTNGAATTAGATACTTTTTTATTTGTTTTGAGGTTTGGATTNTTTTTGTTNTCNGTGGCGTTATTTACAGNCACAGAAANATCTTTTTCTTTCNGAGATTTATTTTCTTTTGATTGNTTTATTGTATCTTTTGTTTTTTTAAATTTTTTATCATTCTGTTTTGTTTTTNTANCTTTTANTTCATTTGAGTTTTCTTTTGTTTGAACACTATCTTTTGATGATTTTTTCTGTTTTTTTGCAATATGTTTTTGAGAATGACTTTTACGCAAACCCTCTTTTTTTTGATTATATCGTGATTTTGTATTACGTCTGTAAGGCTTTTTCTTATGTNTATTTTTTTTATTTTTATTACTTACAATTTTATTTTCCTCATCAGAACCAAATAGATTTTTTATTTTTTCAAATAAACCATCTGTTTTACCCTCTGGAGGAGGGCTTGTAAATGCTAGTGAANCAACAGCTGCTACTTCANNNTCTTTTTTATTTTGGATANCTTCTGGAATAATTTGTTCATCTAGATTTTCTTTTNGCGTGTAGCTTTTACCTGAATTCTCTGTNANATCAATCTGNTCNTCTCTAATGCGCCGAATATTATAATGAGGNGTCTGGAGCTGTGAATCTGCAATCAGAACAANTTGGGTTGAATTTCTTTTTTCAAGACTTTGTACCCAGTGACGCTTCTCATTAAGTAAGTAAGTTGCAACTTCAACAGGAAGTTGTGCTATAACTTTNGCAGTNTTTTCCTTTCTAGATTCTTCTTCGATTATTCTTAAAATTACTAATGCCACAGATTCAACGTTTCTTATNAAACCAATNCCATTACATCTTGGGCATCTTAATTGGTTGAATTCATCTAACGATGGTCGTAATCTCTGTCTAGACATTTCTAACAATCCAAATCTACTAATTTTTCCAACTTGAANTCGTGCNCGATCTTCTTTTACCGCNCCTCTTATTCTTGCTTCTANGGCACGTTGATTCTTTATTATGCTCATGTCNATAAAATCTATTACAATTAATCCTCCAAGGTCACGCAGTCGAAGTTGACGNCCAATTTCATCAGCAGCTTCAAGGTTTGTTTGTAGTGCTGTATCTTCAATATCCTCACCTTTNGTTGCTCTAGATGAATTGATATCAATAGAAAATAGAGCTTCTGTATGATCAAGTACGATACTCCCTCCAGATGGAAGATNTACTGTATGTGCAAAAGCAGATTCAATTTGTGATTCAATTTGATAGCGTGTAAATAAAGGTACATCNTCATTATAACTTTTTAATTTATTNTTATTTTTAGGCATGAATTGTTCAATAAAANCTTTGGCCTCGTTATGTACAGATTTGTTATCTACNACGATTTCATTAATTTCATTAGTCANAAAATCTCGTAATGCCCTAATTACAGCATTGCTTTCACGATACACTAGGAATGGCGAAGGTTTTTTTACAACTACAGTCTTAATGGCCTCCCAAATTGCAAGTTGATTCTTTAAATCCCATTCTAATTCCTCAAATGATCTTGCAACACCGGCAGTTCGNAGTATTAAACTCATGCCCTCTGGAATNCTTAGTTCTTTTATGTTNTNTTTTGCGATATCACGATCTTGACCTATAATACGACGAGAAATTCCTCCTGATCTTATTTTATTTGGCTTAAGAACTAAAAAACTTCCAGCAATACTCACAAATGTAGTTAGAGCNGCACCTTTTTTGCCGCGCTCTTCTTTGTCAATTTGTACAACAATATCTTGNCCTTCTTTTAAGACATCTTTTATATTTACCTTTGANCCTGGTTTAATTTCTTTAATGAAATATTCTCTAGATATTTCTTTTAGAGGTAAAAATCCATGCCTTTCTNCGCCATAGTTAATAAATGCTGCCTCAAGGCTTGGTTCAATACGACTTATGGTGCCTTTATAAATATTAGCTTTTTTACGTTCGCTTGAAGATGATTCAATGTTAAGGTCATAAAGGTTTTGACCATCTACCATTGCTATACGCAACTCTTCTTCCTGAGTTGCATTGATTAACATTCTTTTCATGTTGCCCTACTTTATAATAAGTTAAATGCAACGATTGATAAGAATCGATGAAAACAGCAGTTTGTTAGAATATCCTACGATACAGCTAAAACTTATAACAAAGTTTTAAGCATGGAGGTCAAATTTTAGTTGATTCCGAAAAAACACAATATAAAATCAACTTTTGTAAAATCCTGCAGTATTTCTGCTGTGGCACCGATCTATTAATTTAGTCGTTGTCCGTTATATCTGTACTTTTGTTTTANAACGTAAGAACAGAAAATTTAAATTCTTTATTAACACCGTCTTAANATGGTGNTTATTTTAAAAATAATATATATGGTTATATGAACCAATATTAAACATAATATATCATAACTAATATAAATTTGTAGTGATAATCAATAGTAGAAAATTTNAATAAGTTGTTGTTCATGCAAGAAAAGTTAAAAAATTTTAGTCATTTAAAACGATCAAAAGTACGTAATATAATTATTACGGATGAAGAATCTGGNCAAAGAATTGACAATTTTATACAACGATTTTTACCAAGTGTTCCTAAAAACCGGATCTACAATATTATACGACGCGGAGAAGTAAGNATTAATGGAGGAAGAGTCGGCCCATCATACAAATTGCTGTGTAATGATAAATTAAGATTNCCCCCTGTTTATGAAAATAAGAATGTTTTAACAAAGAAATCAATNAAAAAAAATTGGGTATTAAATACTATTATTTTTGANGATAAGAATATATTAGTTCTCAACAAACCAAGTGGGATAGCAGTTCATGGTGGGAGNGGAATCAATTACGGCGTTATTGAATGCGTAAGAGAAGTTAGAGCTGATTTACNTAAAGCTTCACTCGCGCATCGTTTAGATAGAGAAACNTCAGGGTGNCTTATNTTATCAAAAAAAAGGAGNGCATTAAGGTATTTGCACGAAAAATTTCGATCCGGACTTATTGAAAAAAACTATTTTGCTTTAGTTTTAGGTCATTGGGAATTAGGTGAAAAACTATTTGATTTTCCTCTTTTGGTATCTTATCGAAAGGGNAAAGAAAGGCATGTTATTGTAGATAAAAAGAATGGCAAACCCTCTAAAACTATATTTCGATTAATAAAAAGCAACAAAAAATATAGTTTACTGNATTGTCAGCCACTTACAGGGCGNACCCATCAAATTCGAGTTCATCTTTCGCACCTAGGCTANCCAATACTNGGAGATGAAAAATATGGTNATTTTAATGAAAANAAAAAATTAAGAAAATTAGGCCTTAAAAGACTTTTTTTGCATGCACAATCAATTGCTTTTAAAGATCACAATGATAATGAAAAACATTTTACTGCATCATTATCTTCAGATCTGGANAATTTTATTGATAAAATATTTAGTGAATGAAGAATTTACNTGAAAAATCGGTGAAAGTAANAAAAATGGCTGATTCTGGCCAAGAGATNGAGTTAAGACAAGATTTAATCTCTTTTAAAAATCTTATCTTGATATTAGAAAGTGAATTAGGAAGCTATAAATTAAATGAGGATGCCAAAAATTGGCGATACTCTTCAGTAAATATTAAAATGCAATTCGGCTATCTTGANAAAACTAAAAAAATTCCGATTTTAGAAGGAAATCTTTCAGTTAATTTATATATGATTTGNCAGCGTTGCCTTGAAGTGTTTGAATTTCCGCTCAATATTTCATTAAAATACGCTTTTTTGATAAGAGAAAATAATTTTGCAAAGAATATAAAATATGAAATCTGGGANTTANCTAATGAAAAGCTCAACATATATNATTTTATAGAAGAAATTTTAATTATNTCTATACCTTTATANCCTTCACATAAATCAAATGAAAACTGTAACCTACTTTTGAATAATGTAGATGGGAAAAATAAGAATAAACCTTTTAGTAGTTTGAAAGACTTAATAAAGTAAAATATGTATTAGGAACACTGCAAATTTATTAAAATTATGCACACACCCTTAATGGAGGCAAAAATGGCAGTTCAAAAAAGTCGAAAAACACCATCTAAAAGAGGAATGAGAAGATCCCATCAAAAGAATATTAAACCCTCTTTGTCAATTGATCCCTCAACCGGGGAAACACATCTTAGACACCAGGTAACAGCTGATGGGTTTTACAGGGGGAAACAAGTTATAGAACGACCTATTGAGGAAGAAGAGCAAGAATGATCTTTTCTAATATGGTTATTTTAACTTACGTATGTTATTAAAAATTTCATGACGAGTGAATCAATAATCGCTATTGATGCCATGAGTGGTGATCTTGGCGCAGAAGTAGTTGTGCATGCTGTCAGGAAGTGCCTTGATAAAGAATCTAATCTACATATTATTTTAGTTGGGGAAGAGAAGGAATTATCTTCTCTCGTTACTCAAATAATTGGAAAAGAATCCAGAATTGAGATCAAAAATGCAACAGAGATAGTTAATATGTCTGAACTCCCAACAGAAGCATTACGTAGAAAAAAGAATTCTTCCATGAGGGTAGCTATTGATTTGTTAAAAATGGGAAAAGCTCATGCGTGTGTTAGCGCAGGAAATACTGGAGCATTAATGGCTACAGCAAAGTTTGTTTTAAAAATGTTACCTGAAATTGATAGGCCCGCAATTATTGCAGGATTACCGGCTGTTGGAGGAACTATTCATATGCTAGATTTAGGAGCTAATACTATAAGCAATGAAGAGCAATTATTTCAATTTGCTCTAATGGGATCTATTGTAGCGACGGATATTTCCAACATACTGAGACCAAGGATTGCATTGTTAAATATAGGTGTTGAAGATACAAAAGGGCACGATACTGTCAAAGCTGCAGCAAATTTGCTTTCATCAAGCAGTCTTAACTATGTTGGTTTTATAGAGGGAAGTAAGATTTTATCTGGTAAGGCTGATGTTATTGTTACGGATGGCTTTACTGGAAATATCGCATTAAAAACNATGGAAGGCACTGCAAAGCATTTCATNAAATTCTTAAATACTTCAATAAATAGGGATTGGTTTTCAAAATTTCAAGGTATTTTTGTTAAACCNATCCTAAAGAGATTATCTCTTGAAATGGATNCTAGNCATTATAATGGAGCATCATTNGTTGGNCTTAATGGTATAGTGATAAAAAGCCATGGCGACGCTGACTCATATTCATTTCAACGNGCAATTGAAACTGCTTTAGTNGAAGTAAAAAATCAAATGCCTCAACAAATAAAAAAATTATTAGAACAAGAAAAAATATGATTTATTCTAAAATAGCAGGTACTGGTAAGTATTTACCCGATCATATTTTGACTAATAAAGATCTTGAGGAGATAGTTGATACCAGTGACGATTGGATAAAATCAAGAACTGGCGTCGAAAAAAGACATATTGCTTCTGATGATCAATCAACATCTGACCTTGCATATGAGGCTGCTAAGATTGCAATTAGGAACTCCTCCATAAATCTAGATGAAATCGATCTTATTATTGTAGGTACTTGTACACCAGATTTAGTATTCCCTAATACTGCAACATTGGTTCAAGAAAAACTCGGAATAGGTGGATGCCCAGCATTTAGTTTGGAAACAGCATGCTCAGGTTTTATCTATGCAGCTGCTGTAGCCGATAAATTTATTAAAGTTGGCGAAGCTAAATGCGCCCTAGTAATAGGAGCCGACTGTCTTTCCAGACTTCTTGATTGGACAGATCGTTCAACGTGTGTTCTTTTTGGCGATGGAGCAGGCGCAGTTATTTTAAAACCCTCTAGTGAGTCGGGAATTATATCTTGTCATTTAGGTTCAGATGGTCAATACAAAGATTTACTTTGTTATCCAATAGGGCCATCTAAAGACCTTCATAAAGCCGGATCATCCGATGCAAAACTTCTGATGAGCGGGAATGAGGTATTCAAGGTTGCAGTTAGAACTCTGGGAAAACTTGCTGAGAAAACATTGCGCGATAATGATATTGATCAGGAGAAACTTGACTGGCTAGTGCCTCATCAAGCCAATATGAGAATTATAAAAGCCACCGCTAAACGACTAAAATTACCGCTCTCTAAAGTAATTCTCACAGTTCAAGATCATGGTAATTCTTCATCTGCATCTATACCTATGGCATTAGATGTAGGTATTGAAGATGGAAGGATACAACGAGGGCAATTAATTCTTATGGAAGGCTTTGGCGGAGGTTTTACATGGGGTTCAATTCTTATGCGTTATTAAAGTAGAATTTTGCAAATAACTATGATTCAACATTTAAAATATTTTTTTATAACAGTTTTGACATTTTTTTTATGTGCAACATTGAGTTTTTCAGCAGTCTATGAATTACCTCCATTAGAAAATAATATTATTGGTAGCATAAAAACTATAAAAGCAGAACATAAGGATACTCTACTTGATATTGCTCGGAGACATGGATTGGGATATGAGGATATTGTTAAAGCTAATCCTAATTTAGATATATGGATACCAGGAAAAGATTCTGATGTTCTATTGCCTACAAAATATATTTTACCTAATGTCAGAAGAGAAGGCCTTGTTCTTAATCTAGCTGAATATCGAATGTATTATTTTCCTGTACCAAAAAAAAATGAGAAACCAATAGTCATAACCTACCCAATAAGCATAGGAAGGATGGATTGGGATACTCCTTTAGGAGAAACACGAATAACTGCAAAAGCAAAAAATCCTTCTTGGTATCCTCCTGAATCAATAAGAGCAGAGCATGAAGCTGAAGGGGATTTCTTACCAAGAATTGTTCCGCCAGGACCAGATAATCCGCTTGGAGAGTACGCAATGCGATTAGATATTCCTGGCTATTTGATACATGGCACTAATAGGCCAGCAGGAGTTGGCATGAGGGTAACACATGGATGTATTCGAATGTATCCTGAAGATATATTTTTTCTTTATAACGAACTAAAGATAGGAACACCTGTCAGAATTATTAATGAACCAATTAAGCTGGGATGGGATGAAAGAAAATTATTTTTAGAAGTTCATAGCAGCCTTGATTCTAAACGAGAAGTTAATAAATCGTTTTTATATGAGAATGATAATCTACCTAAAAAACATAATTTAACAATTCTTACTGAGAAAATTATTGCCGTAACAAAGGAAAGTAATAGAGATGCCATTGACTGGCAGATGGCAGAGACAATACTTGTGGACCCAAGCGGGATTCCGGTCATTATCGGAAGTAAACATCCAAAAGCCATGCAGGGCAGGGCTTTTAAGTGAGCTGAGAAGTAGTTCTAACTACTTCTCCATCGATTTTTTAAACATCCTTTCAAGGCGTTCCCAATTTGTATTAGAACTATCTTGGGCATCCATAGCGGCCTGCATAGCTCTATCAGCTGTTCTTTGTGCTGCGTCAGCAGATGCTTTGGCAGCTTCAGCAGCAGACGTTGCTGCGGCAGCGCTTCTCGAGGCACTTTGGGCGGCAGCTTCAACACTGTCTAGCTGCTGCTGGCTTATACATCCAGAAGTTAGTCCTAATATAAACAATATAACGCTTGTTTTTAGTGCATTTTTAATCATCGCAGAAGTTCCTAAGTTTTGTATACGATAAAAAACATTATCTAACAACCATGTTAGATCTACAACAAATAATCTCTAATGACAAAATTAAGAAACAACTATTCTATAAAAATTTATTTTATTTGGTTTAAAAATATCTTAAGAGGAATAGATAAAATAATTAACTGATAAGGTTGTTAATTTCAAAGATGGGTAAAAGAATTGCCAAAACGATAAGTAGGACGATTATAGCCATAATAATTACGAGTAATGGCTGCATGATTCCAATCAATGTCGAAATAAGATTGTCCACTTCTTTTTCTTGATTTTTAGCTGCTCTTAATAGCATTTCATCAAGATTACCACTTGCTTCACCACTAGCAATGAGATGGATTGCCATGATGGGGAATAATTGACTGATTGATAATGATCTGCTTATCATTTCGCCTTCTTCAACACGCGTTGCTGAAACTTCAATGGCACTTCGCATTGGCATATTCGTTACAACTTGGGAAGAAATCTTTAATGCCTTGAGAATTGGTACACCACTGCCTGCGAGTATTCCTAGTGTTCGAGTAAATCTAGCGGTATTAATTCCTATTGTTAATTTTTTTATTAATGGTAATTTAAGTAAAAAATGATGATATTTTCTTAAATAAAATGTTTTTTTGAGTAAAATCTTACCCAAAAGAATTAAAGAAAATATTATACCTATCATCAGTAACCAATAGTTTTGAAGAAATTCACTACAAGAAATCATTATTCTGGTAAGAACAGGAAGTTGTTGGTTATAGTTTATAAAAATTGTTACAACTTTTGGGACTACATAAGCCAACATAAAACTGATAATCGATATTGCTGTTATAGCAAGAACCATCGGGTAAATCATCGCATTCTTTATTTGTTGCTGTAGTTCTTGCCTAGATTCAGTAAAGTCTGCAAGTCGCTCCAAGACTGCGTCTAGATGACCAGATTCTTCACCAGCCGCAACTGTTGTACAGTACATTTCAGGAAATGCAAATGGAAAGTCACCTAATGAATCAGCTAAAGTGTACCCTTCTAAGACACGTGAACGGACAGCAAGTATAATTTGTTTAGTTCTAGGTTTTTCATGTTGTTTAGCTATAACTTCTAAGGATTCGTCTAATGGTAATCCAGATCGATTTAGTGTTGCTAGCTGTCTAGTTAAAATAGCTAGNTCATTNGNTCCCATACGTTTTTTTAGAGAAAGGCGAAACGAATTATNAATTTTTTTACTCGTAACTGCTGTAATCTTTATTGGAATTAATCCTTGATTTCTAAGAGCATTACGAGCATGTTTTGCTGTCTCAGCTTCAATTGTCCCTTTCGTTTCTCTTTTTGATTGATCTAAAGCTAAATATTCAAAAGCACTCATTTCTTTTTCCTAAATTAACTTTTTAATTCTTATTCTATTCTTCAACTTTTGTTACTCTTATCATTTCTTCTATGGTGGTTTTTCCGTCTAAAACATGTCNTCTTGCATCATGATTTATACTGGGNCTTATTGTTCTTGCNTATCGCTCTAATTTTTGTTCGCTTTCACCAGAATGAATCATTGATCGAATAGAATCATCTAAACTGATTACTTCGTAAATACCTGTTCTTCCTTTGTACCCATTTTCATTGGGATGCTTAGGTCGGCATAATTGGATATTTTCATTTTTTTTGATTTTAAGTACTTGTCGTTCATAATTACTTGGAATATATAATTCTTTCGATTCTTCATCGAGAATACGAACAAGTCGCTGCGCAATCACGCCTATGAGGCTTGACGAAAGAAGAAATGGTTCAACACCCATATCTCTTAATCTCGTAATTGCACCAATAGCTGTATTCGTATGAAGCGTAGAAAAAACAAGATGCCCTGTTAGGCTAGCCTGAATAGCTATTTCAGCAGTTTCTAAATCTCTTATTTCACCAACCATAACGACGTCGGGATCTTGTCTTAAAATAGCTCTCAAACCTTTAGCAAATGTCATTGATACCTTTGTATTAACTTGTGTCTGGCCAATTCCATCGATTAGGTATTCAATAGGATCTTCAACAGTCATAATATTACAACTATTATCGTTTATTTC
>PBBK01000013.1 GCA_002717685.1 Gammaproteobacteria bacterium
ACACTTGAAGATAGAGTCGAGAAAGTAAATCTTAGTCAAAGATTAGTAGACTCTCCATCCTGTGTTGTGGCTGGACAACAGGATATTACCCCACAGATGAGACGTATGCTCGAGGCAACTGGCCAAAAATTGCCTGAATCAAAACCTGTATTAGAAATAAATTTGAAGCACCCATTGATCAAAAAATTATTTTCTGAAAGTAATGATAAGATGTTTATATCCCTATCTAATATTATTCTTGATCATGCTTTATTAGCTGATGGAGAACAACTCACTGATCCTTCGATGTACTTGAAAAGGATGAATGATTTGTTGTTGGATGCCATGAATGGTAAGAAAGTTTCTAAAAAGAAAGTTTCTAAGAAGAAGGTTTCTAAGAAGAAGGCTCCAAAGAAAGGATAGTTGGGATACTTCATTATGAATCGTGGAAGCAAAAAAAATAAAGAATCACTAACTGATCAGCAATATCAAGTCACTCAAAATAAAGGAACAGAACCCCCGTTTTCAGGAAAATATCTTGATAATCATAAAAATGGTACGTATCTATGTATTTGCTGTGGATCCGGACTCTTTAGCTCCGAGCACAAATATGATTCTGGTACTGGGTGGCCTAGTTTTTGGCAAGCACCCGAGGCCGGGAATATTGAAACTCAACGGGATAAAAATTATGTGCTTTCAGATGGATCTAGTGATGCATTAGAGGTTATTTGTAGTCAATGCAAATCCCATCTTGGGCATGTTTTTGAGGATGGCCCAAAGCCGAGTGGTTTGCGTTACTGCATTAATTCTGCTGCGTTGGATTTTAAGGAAATAAAGTAAGATTTTGTATTAAACATCGAGGTTAGTTAATGAAAAAATATATATACCCCTTCATTTTATTTTTTTCTTTTATCTTAATGGGATTTTCAGCAGAAAATAAGAAACCAATCACACAAGATTCTGCAGTATCTTCAAATGCAATAAAAACGACGCGAACTAGTATTGTTTCTGGTCTCAGTATACGCATATTGAAACGAGGTGATGGCGCTAGCGCTAAAGTGGGTAACAAAGTTAAAGTGCATTATACCGGCTGGATTTATAACTCAGATAGTAAATCAGATTTTCACGGTAAAAAATTTGATAGTTCTCATGATCGCGGCATTCCATTTGAATTTAAATTAGGCGAAGGCCGTGTTATTAGAGGATGGGATCTAGGAGTTGTTGGGATGCAGATTGGNGAANTTCGAGAACTTTTGATAGCTCCCAATATGGGGTANGGGAATCGTGCGGTCGGTAATCTGATACCTCCAAAATCAACTTTGGTTTTCGAAGTTGAGCTCTTGNGTTTTTAGNCACCAAGCTATCATANCCGAAGAATTCATGGATGATATTGGTATATTAGGTTTCATCATTTGTTTCAACCAAAAAAGATTTGGCTTGACCGATCCAATCTTCTCGATAAATTCTAGATCGTAAACCTTTTAGGTTATGCGCAATNGANTCAATCTCATATTCGTTAATTTGAGCAATTTGNTGGAAATAAAATATNTCGTGGTTATGGAGNATTTTTTCTATAGATGATCCTATGCCTCTAATTTTTTGTAGATCATCACGAGATTTAAAATCATTAATATCAGGTGTTTNGTGANTTAGGTNGCTATTTTTNTCTTTACTAAGTTGGTCNANTATTGTTTGAGCTTTATTGANNTCTAATTGGATTTCTTGTAAATCTANCTCTTTTTGTTTGTATTTTTCAACCAACGGNGGNAGATGATTCTTNAAGTCTTGTATCTCCTCGTAAAGAGAGTCAATTTTTTTATCTTTTTCTTTNATTATTGANTCAAGAGATTGATAGGCAGTTGATCTCGGAGTAATTTTTTTNGATNGACTNTCATCNTTATTCACCGTTGATTCCAAATCAGTTCTTAAATTAAAAATTTCCTGTTGTAATTTTTTGTACTTATTATTTTTTTTTAATTGTATGAAAAAGAATATTATAGAGGCTAATGCGAAGCCAAGAATTCCTGATATCCAAGTAATCTCGGAAGTAAAAAAATCAATAAATAATCTATTCATTTTTATTAGTGTTTTTCGTTAAGCCTATATATTTACTCATAAATAATATGGTTTGATAGATTGAAAAAAGATTATAATTGCTTGGATACAAATAATTGCAAAAATGGGGGAAAAGTCTATACCGCTTAAGGGAGGTATTAATTTTCTAAATGGTTTTAGAATAGGATCCGATATAGATCCAGCTATTTCAGCGATTGGATTATACATTTTTGGACCTATCCAGCTGAAAATAATTTTAATAATTATGGCAAAGAAAAAAAGATTTGCACTTTGAATGCAAATTTCGATTATTGAAACAAATGCGATCATATGGACTGCCAGCATTTTTTGATTCAATATTAATAATAAAAAAATTACAAAATATTGTATTAAAAATGTAACTATTAATGTTGCNGTATCTATTTTTCCAATTGGTGGAATTAGGCGGCGGATGGGATTAATAAATNNTGAAGTNAGTCGGAATATCCCTTGNANCGCAGGATTTCGATAATTAATATGGAACCATGGAAACAGTAATCTAAGAAGGAACAGCATGATNAAAAGCTGTGAAAGTGTTTTGATTATATAGAANCCTGCCTGAAGCATTTGATATCAGATAGTTAGAATTAATTATTTTCTTTTGCTAATTCAGCAGATCGANGGCGTGCAGTTTCTATTGCATCCTCAAAAATTCCCCGAGCATTTTCAGAATCTAGATGTTTGAAAGCAGCCATTGTTGTGCCGCCAGGGGAACGAACTCTATCTATCATCTTTGCCATAGATTCAGTTTCAGCNGCCGCTAAGGCAGTGGCTCCCCGGGCAGTTTCCACTGCAAGAGTTCGAGCNGTATCAGGTTCCAAACCATACTTAATTCCTGACTCAATCATGATATCAATTAGTAAATAGAAATATGCAGGACCTGTTCCAGATAGAGCTGTAACTGCATCCATTTGAGATTCATCATCAATCCAGACAAATTGACCTACAGATGACATAACATTCTCAGCAAGTGAGCGATATTCTTTTTTTACTTTTGTATTTGCATAAAGGGCAGATATACTTTGATCAATCATTGCAGGTTGGTTTGGCATGACGCGAACAATACTCATCTTACCGCCAAGCCAGCTATCTATATCATCAGCTCTCGACCCAGCTGCAATAGAAATAATTAAAGGTTTAGTCGACTGGGCAAGGTCGCTAAGATTTCTACAGACCGATTTTAATATTTGAGGTTTTACTGCAAATAGGAGGATTTCAGCATTTTTTGCCGCAGTTTCATTATCTGATGTAACCAGTGCACCATAAAACTCTTTTCTGAGTAATTCGCATTGTTGTTCTCCTGGCTCTGCAATACAAAGATCAGTTGAGTGCATNCCACCTCGGATAAGCCCTCTTGCAATAGCCCTACCCATATTACCTCCACCGATAATCGCTAATTTATTATTGATCATCTTTAATCCCTACAGTTTTTAAGATTTTTGNCGTTCACCAAAAAGAGCGGTTCCAATACGCACCATAGTTGCGCCTTCAATGATCGCTGCTTTATAGTCATTAGTCATACCCATTGAAAGGGTATCAAGTTTAAGTTTATGTTTCTCTAAAAAATTCATTTGATATCGAAGTTTAGCAAACGGTTTTCTCTGGTCTTCATATTCATGGTAAATTGCAGGGATACACATTAATCCTCTTAACGTTAACTTAGGTAAATCAATTATTGCTTGGCTGAGTTCAAGAAGATTGTCGACCGTAACTCCATATTTCCCTTTTTCACTATCAATGTTTACTTGAATGCATATATTAAGATTTTCAGCATATAGCGGCCTTTGTTTACTCAGTCGTTCTGCTGTTTTTAATCTATCGATTGTATGAACCCAATCAAAATTTTCCGCTATTTCACGAGTTTTATTAGTTTGTATATGTCCTATAAAATGCCAGATAAGATTTTCACGATTTAGATTCTTTATTTTCTTGATACTTTCCTGAAGATAATTTTCACCAAAATCTCGCTGACCACAGGATGCCGCTTGAAGTATTGCCTCGAGCGATTGATTTTTACTTACTGCTAATAATCGAACTGAATTTTCTGGTCTTTTTGCTTGTACTGTTGCTTGAAATAACAATTCTGTAATTTTTCGATAATTTTCTGTAATTTTATTCATGAAATTTTGACTCAGGATATGCTTGATTAAACAGCAGGAAAAACACTGCTTGCTTCGAATACTGGGCCATCCACACAAACGCGTTTCATACTTTTTCCCTCCTTTGTGTGAATCATAACGGCACAACCNGCNCAACCCCCTACAGCACAGGCCATATATTCTTCAAGCGCTATTTGGCAAGGAAGGTGATATTTAGATGCTATATATGACACTTCTTTAAGCATGGGAGTTGGTCCACATGAAAACATTTGTATTTTTGAAAGATCCTCTTTTGGTAATGAGCTAAGATATTTATCAACGACTTCATGCACATATCCTCTGTATGTTCCAGTGAAATTCGAAAGACTTGATAGCACTCCAGGAATACCCCACGACTCAAGTAATGGCATAGTGTGATTAATATTTTTCGGTAGCCATCTATTAGACATCGTTGTTTCTNCTGTTTCGAAAGGGAAAGGAATTTCTGAGCCCATAAATACAATTGGCTGTAGACTTTTAAGATTGTTTTTTAATGTTTCAGCAAGAAATATAACAGGAGGAATTCCAACTCCTCCTCCTATAAGGATAATTTTTGGCCTATTTGGAGATAATTTAAATCCATTTCCAATTGGTCCCATCGAATTAAGTATGTCTCCAATTTCTTTTTTGCTTAATGCCTGTAAGCCATCCCCGACAATTTTAAATAGTATTTCTATCCATCCTTGTTCAGCATTTGCCCGCATGATTGATAGAGGCCTCCTCATGGGAATTTTTTTATCGCATGTTATATGGATAAAATTTCCAGGTATTGAGTTTTGAGCACATTTTGGTGATTTTATTCGAAAAATAAATTGTTCACCCGGATAAGATTCTATTGCTTCGATTCGTGCATTCTCTATAAAAATTTTTTCGCGNCTTATTTTTTCTATATTTTTCATTGAGATTTTAATTTTTTATCATGGTGCTTAATATAGCCATACGAACTGCCACACCATTTGTTACTTGTTTTGTAATAACTGAATGAGGCCCATCGACAATACTTGATTCAATTTCGATGTCACGATTAACTGGTCCAGGATGCATAATAATTACATCTGGTGAGGCAGTCATTATTCGTTTCTGATTAATCCTATAATGCTTAATATACTCATCAATATTAGGCACGTTTTTAAGATTACTAATTCGCTCTTTTTGAATTCGAAGAGACATAATCACATCACTATTTTTTATACCTTCATCAAGATTATGAAATATTTTAATATTTGGCGTATTTTTTGATTCAAAGGTCATTTCTTTTGGAGCAATAAGTCGTAATTCCCCAACACCAAGAGTTGATAATCCTTCAATAGCTGAACGAGCAACTCGAGAATGTTTTATGTCTCCTACTATTGCTACAACTAAATTTTCGAACGAACCTTTATATTGTCTTATTGTTAATAAATCTAATAAACCCTGAGTTGGGTGAGATATATTGGCAGAGCCAGCATTGATAATACTGATGTTGTTATCAACTTGTTCCACTATGTGAGGTATTACTTTTTCATCAGAGTGCCTGATTACGAATACATNGATTTGCATGGCATGAAGATTATTTATTGTATCCAGAACAGTTTCACCCTTTCTTTTTGAAGATTGGTCAATGTTAAGATTAACAGTTTGNCCTCCTAGCCGTTTTGCAGCGAGTTCAAACGAAGCCCATGTTCGTGTACTTGGTTCAAAAAACAGATTAGCAATTGTTGTTCCGTGGAGTTCATCAGAATTAATAGGATTATTTCCATCAGGACTTAGATAGGTTTCAGATTTNTTGAGAAGATTTGTAAGTAATGTTTTGCTAATACCTTTCAATGTCAACAGATGTTTGAGTTTCCCATCAGTTGAAAATTGCATTTTAGAAATTTCCTTAGAATTGCTTTTGATTGTATTTTTCATTATATGGAGTGTTATTTTAACTTGATTACAGAGTTTTTTAATTATTTTATTTTTAACCATCTTTCTGCAATCAGTGTGGCTGCTGNTGCATCGACCATCTCTTTTTTAATTTTACCTCTTAGTCCTAACCGACGTTCTAGAATTAANATCTCGTTTGCTTCTTTTGATGAATAACTTTCATCAATCATATTTATTGGTAAGTTGAATTTAGAAAGCTGTTTAACAAAGCTCNTAATATNATTCTGTATGTCTGAGGTAACATTATTTTCTGATAATGGAAGGCCTACTACTAATAGATTAGGTTGCCATTCTTCTATCCATTGTTTAATTTGTGCCCAATCAACACCTAGTTTGCTATTTTTTAAAGTACCAAGAGGGCTTGCAGAATTAGTGATATCTTGACCAACAGCGACTCCAATNCGACGTTCTCCATAATCGAAGGCTAGTATTACTTCAGTACTATCTTCAGGCATGGCCAATTTGAGTAGATAATTGGTTCGGATCAAAGCCTAACGTCTTAACAGCAATTTCCCAGCGTTTTTCATAAGGTAAATCAAAAAGAAGATTNAAGTTGACTGGTATACTAAGCCATGTATTTAAAAGCATTTCTTTCTCAAGTTGACCTGCTTCCCATCCAGCATATCCGAGTGCAATGATCGATTTCTCAGGACCATGTCCACTAGAAATTGCATCAATTATATCTTTTGATAATGTTAGTTTTACATCATCAGATATTGATAATGAATTTTGAAATGCTTCTTGTGAATTATGTAGAACAAANCCTCTCTCTTGAGAAAGTGGCCCACCATTTAAAATTAATTTCTCTTTGATCGATATGTTTGTAGCTGAAAGTTCCAATTGNTCCATCAAATTAGTGATTTTCATATCCATCGGTCTATTAATAATTATTCCAAGCGCACCTTGTTCNCTATGTTCACAAATAAGAGTGACGGTATGACTAAAGTTTGGATCAGTCATACTTGGCATAGCAATAAGTAATTGGTTATTAAGCCAATTTTTTTTCGATTTCATCAAATAACATACCTGATATATTAAGATTAAAATTACGATCTAATTCTCTGATGCCGGTTGGACTGGTAGAGTTAATTTCAGTCAAATAATCACCAATTACATCAATACCACAAAAAACAATACCATTTTCTTTTAAGACAGGCCCTATTTTTTTGCATATCTGTATATCTTGATCGGTTAGTTTCTTCCCTTTTCCTCTAGCACCCATAACTAAGTTTCCTCTATTATCTTGTGCAGAAGGTATTCTTGCTAAGCAATAAGGGATAGGTTCACCGTCAATCAGCAATATACGCTTGTCTCCTTCTTTTATTTCGGGAATATAAATTTGCGCCATGGCAAATTTTGTACCGTAATCAGTAAGNGTTTCTATAATTACATTAGTATTTTTGTCGGTATGATGTACTACAAAAATTGACTTTCCACCCATGCCATCTAAGGGTTTTATGACTATTTTTTTGTGAGTCTTTACAAATTGTCTTATCTCGTTCATGGAACGAGNGACCAATGTCAANGGAGAGCAATCCGAAAACCAAGCNGTGTAAATTTTTTCGTTCATATCCCTGAGAGAACTGGGTTTATTTATAATCAGGGTACCGTTAATTTCTGCTCTCTCTAGAATGTATGTAGTATAGATATATTCCATATCAAATGGAGGATCTTTTCTCATCAAAATAACATCAAGTTCATCAATATTAACTTGTTGTTGCTTTCCAAATTTATACCATTTTTCTAAATTGTCTTCGACAGATAAAATTGTTGTTTGAGCAATTGCTTTTCCAGCTAATAATTTGAGATCACTTTGGAGCATATAGTGTATCTCGTAATTACGTCTTTCAGCCTCTAATAACATTGCAAGTGAGCTATCTTTCTTAGGAACGATGTTTTCTATTGGATCCATTACAATTCCAAGCCGAAATGATTTGTCACNCATTTTTAATGATTCCNGTCTTTTAAATATATAATCCTAACGCTTCTNGAGATTTAAATCAGGTTTTAAAATCACCCCATTNAGCTTGTATGATTGAAATAGCAGCAAGTGATGCCGTTTCTGTACGCAGTATTCTTGGCCCCAAAGAAATACCNNTAAATCCAAANTCTCTGGCAGACTGGATTTCTTTTTTACTAAAACCACCTTCTGGCCCGATTAATAAATNAATTCCTTTTTTTGGTTTTTCTGTTTTTTCTAAAGTTCTTTTAGANTCAGGTTCNAGCANAAGAAGGCTATTTTCATTAGAAATATTNTTGAAAAAAGATTTNATTGTNATCGGATTTTCAATTAAAGGAATCTCNTTTCGACCNCATTGTTCACAAGCACTTTGAGATATTTTTNCCCAATGTTCTTTCTTTTTTNTGAATGNTTCAGNATTTAGTTTGACAAAAGAAANCTCAGTTAAAAGAGGAGTAATGCGTTTAATCCCAAGTTCAGTTGATTTTTGTACAACAAAATCCATTCTATCATTACGAGAAATTCCTTGTGCAAGGTGGATGTAGAGCGGCGATTCTACATTTCTATAAATTTTTTTTACNGGTTTGAGGGTGATNTCACTTCTTTTTATTTGGATAATCAGAGCTATAAATTCACACCCTGTTCCATTGAAGATAGTTATTTTTTCTTCTTTCTTCAATCTAAGCACATGTTTTAAATAATGTGTTTTCTTCTGATTGATTTTAAGTTCTTTATTAAGATGAATTCGCTGATTTAAGAATAATCGATGATTGTGCATTAGTAGTCAGTTTTTATAATTAATGGTAGAACTTCTATCAAGCATTTAGCAGAATGTACAAGTATAAGGGAAAACACTCGAGGTTTTAAAAAACAATGTGTCCGTNTCATAAAAGCGATAATGTTATCAAAAAGGGCCTTATTGAATTTGCTGTTCAATTAAATTCGCCAAATCAGGACGCTCGTCCTGAAGGAACGGAAATCAATCTTATTATTATTCATGGAATAAGTTTACCTCCTGGAGAATTTGGCAATACTTATATCCAAGATTTATTTATGAATAAACTTGATTTTCAAGCCCATCAGTATTTTGAAAATATGAAAAATCTTAAAGTTTCGGCNCATCTTCTTATTAATCGAGATGGCGTACTTTTCCAGTTTGTTCCCTTCCATAATCGTGCTTGGCATGCTGGAGAATCATCATTTCGAGGGAAAAAATGTTGTAATGATTTTTCTATTGGCATTGAACTTGAGGGAACTGATCACGAGCAATATACAGATGAACAATATTCTTGTCTTGGGAAAATATTACNATNGTTATTTAATGAATATCCCTTCCTATCTCCGAGAAAGATTGCTGGACATTGCGATGTTTCTCCATTGCGAAAAACAGATCCTGGGCCAGCTTTTAATTGGTTTCATCTATATACACTTCTGGGAAAATAATTTTAATAATGTTTTTATTATNACAANAATTTAAATATATCGTTATTAGCTTATTTTTTTTAACTTTAGGNTGCTCTGTTGAAGATTTTGANGCTATTCCTGATCAAGATGGTAGCNCCCCCCGAATCATCACACTTGCCCCGCATCTAGCAGAACTAATCGATTTGATTGGGGCAAAAGAAACTCTAGTTGGAGTNAGTACTTATACAAACGTTTTATCTNAGNATGGANCTAAGCTNCCTTATGTTGGAGATGCATTTTTACTTGACCTAGAAAGAATTGCCTNTTTAAATCCAACTATAATTCTTGCATGGCAAGCGGGAACACCCAATCACATAGTAGAGGAATTACAGAATCTGGGTTACAGGGTTGAAAAGATAAAGACTAATTCTCTTAATGATATTGAAACAGCGGTCACTCAAGTTGGGAAGTTAACTGGATANAGTATAAGTGCNNAAAAAATAGCTTCAGANTATCATAAAGACCTACAACGACTTTCTTCTGACTACTCTAAAAAAGAGTCAATACGAGTCTTTTATCAANTTTCTGAGCGCCCGCTTCACACNGTCAATAAAAAACATTACGTAACTGAGTTAATAGAATTATGNGGAGGAGATAATATTTTTAATGATTTAAATGAATTAGCACCTTTAGTTTCAGAGGAAGCAGTTATAGTACGTAATCCTGAAGTTTTTCTAGCAGGAAGATCTGAGCATACAGAGAATTCACTAGAAAATTGGCAAAAATGGCCAGAAATTATGGCTAACATTTTTTCAAATTATTTTTATATTAATGCTAATGAAATTTCAAGACCCACACCAGGATTAATTGCTGTGGGTGAAGTTATATGTAAGCACTTAAAAAAAGCGCGCTTTAATCGTTCTGAAAATATTAAAAAAAATGAAATGGAAATGTAAGAGTTGGTTAAAGATGTTTGATAAACTAGATTCTATCTCTATTCCATAAAACTTCTTCTTGTTCNTTCGATCGTGCTATTACTCTTGCGATTACAAATAATAAATCTGAGAGCCTATTAACATAGGATAAAATTTCGTTGCGTACCTCTTCTTTACGATTAAGAGATATTATTCTTCTTTCAGCTCTCCTAACTATCGTCCTCGCCAAGTGAGTATATGTTGCTGGCTCGTTACCACCAGGCAGTATAAATTCTTTTAGTGCAGGAAGTTTTCCATTAAATTCATCTAAGTCTTTTTCAAGCCTGTCAATAAATGATTGCTGAATAATTTTATGGCCAGGGATGCAAAGTTCACTACTTAATTCAAAAAGGTCGTGCTGTATTGTCGTCAAGCAATGACGGATCTTTTCAGAAAGAACATNTGACGAGAGTATNATNCCAATTACACTATTTGCTTCATCAATTGTCCCATATGCTTCGACTCTTAATGAATCTTTNTTAACTCGAGTGCCGTCCCCGAGACCGGTGGTGCCATCATCACCCGATTTAGTATAAATTTTACTTAATCTATTNCCCATGATGTTANTTAGTTTATTTCCATAAATTAGTTATTTCAACAAATATACCTCGACCTTGCATTTTATATTTTTCTGCNGTTTCATAGTTTTTATCCAGTACGTTTTCAATACGGNCATTAATTTTCCAATCTTCTCCAAGATAAAATTGACTAGTTAAATTTGTGACCATGTATCCAGGNAGAGTACTTTCAAAATCTTTTCGCCTGCCATTAGAAAGAATAGAGAAGCCTAGCTGACTTTTAGAAAATTTTCGGGNGACCTGNANGGCAAAGCTTNTATTTGGGCGACGNAGTAATNTAGATTTAGTATTTTCGTTAATTGCGTTTTGATACGTAATATTTGTTTTGAATGAAAAGTTTTCTNTACTATATCGGTATCCTATTTGGGCNCCCTTAATTTTTGCCTTACCAATATTTAACATCATATTAGTTGAAAAATTATACTCAATTAAATTCTTTATTTGGTTTTCATATAATTCAAGATGAAAAGTTTGACTTGGTATTTTTTTATATCGGAATCCCATTTGTATTTCATTGGAAGCCTCTGGTTTTAAATTGATGTTACCTCCGTAACCATAACGGTCAGTCGCATCAGGCGCACGAAAGGCATGCCCTAAATTGACATGCAAAACTAATTTTTNATTAAGATTGATAGCATATTCACCATTCCACGTGAATTTATTACCAAAAGTCTCATGGTTGGTGTAACGACCTGCAATAAAAAATTTTTGTTTTTCAANATTGATGCTATCGTTGATGAAAATTGCCTTGGTTTTGGTATCTTCTTTAAATCCACTTCCCCATGAAAAGCTGGAAGCATCTTCATTGGATAAAAACATACCAAGAACTAAATTGTGTAATGAGTGTCTAAAATTTAATTGCCAATCCAGTGCATGACGTTGCGATACGACAAAGTCATCCGATTGATTTTGAGTAATATCATCTTTTATATAGCTCAATAAAATTTTGCTAGTTAACGATTCTGTCAAAAGATTATTTATTTCCATGGATGAACTTTTATTCAAGAAATCTAGATCAAGTGGTGATAAGANNAAGTCTAAATATTCTACTTTTCCGCTTGCTTGCCAATGCCTTAAAGTTAGGTCGCTTGTAGCGAATGTTTTTTTCGCAAAAAGATTTATGCTTAAATTATTGTAGCCCCGTTTAATATTACTATCAGATCTAATCTTGTATCCATTTGTNTTTTCTTGGTTAAGTGTAAAACCATATTCTGAGCTATCAAATTTTATGCCACCATTAACTGACATTTTTTTGTAATTATTACTTCCTGTACCAANAGTTGATTCAATATAGTTAGAAGATAATTTTCTTGTTATTATGTTAATTACACCTCCAATTGCATCTGTNCCATATAGTGCAGATCGAGCNCCCTTTACAATTTCCACACGTTGTATTATTTCGGGAGAGATATGTTGAAGTGCTGCACCACCGATAGTTCCNGGATTAATTCGAACACCATCAAGAAGNACAAGTATGTGATTNCTTTCTGTTCCNCTAAAAAATAGAGACGTAGCTTGTCCTGGCCCNCCGTTACGACCAATATCTAAACCAGATTCAAATCTTAATAATTCTGATAAATCTTTTGCTTGAGATTGTTTTATTTGATCTCGATTTATTACTATTACTGGCACAATGGTATCGNCCAGAGGAATTTCAGATCTTGTCGCTGTTACAACTATGGAATCTAGATAATCTTTATTTTGGGCAAAACCNTTGATCGGTATATAGAGCATTACAGCTAAGAAGATAATAAAAAANTTTTTCATAAAAAACCCAATCCTCTANAACNCTATATTTNNCAGCGGAGGGTTTTTACTACTCTTGCTAAGANAAACAGGTAGCTATGCCCTCCGCACAATAAGTTCAATCAGACCGGTCTCCGGACTTATGAGTGGAAAAAATCCCGTTTTTGACGCCTTCCCACGAATCAAAATATTCAATTTTTCGCAGTGGCTCTTTTTTATTTAGAATAAAAGAAGAGTCAAAAACTAACTCAATCACCGTTGCGGGGGCAGTGTTGGAATACAACAAAGTTTTGTTTTCACCAACTTCCCTTTAGCCTAGAAAGATATCTTCTTTGGCTCGTCTGATGCGATTCAAAGACTAGGATTAATGAGACGAGTTGTCAAGTACTTGTTTCCTTGATCAACAGGCGTCATAGTTATTGATTTTATCAGAGNATTAAAGTTGAATTTTACTTTCCCAGAAAACGCATCNCATGAATTGCAAGTGGCTCTANCGGCCGCAATTGAAGCTGCGAATATTAGNCGTAGTCAATTTCGCAAAAATTTTAAAGTTACTTTTAAAAATGATAAAACTCCGGTTACCGAAGTGGATCTTCAATGNGAAAGAAGAATAAGAGAAATTATTTCNGATTCATTCCCTAGTCATGGAATTTTTGGNGAAGAAAGCGGGGTAACGCAAAAAGATTCTGATTTTTTGTGGTTAGTTGATCCAATTGATGGAACAAAAAGTTTTGTAAGAGAATATCCATTTTTTTCTACCCAAATTGCTTTATTGCACAAGAGCGAAATTATGCTTGGTGTATCCAGTGGNACTATGTTTAATGAAATGGTTTGGGCNGAGCGCGGTAAAAAAAGCTGGTTCAATGGAAAAGAAACCAGGGTTAGNTCCATTGATGATCTCAGTAAATCGACACTATCAGTTGGAAANATAGCTTCACTAGCACGTTCTAAGGGATGGGNTAATCTCGGNGAAATTGTTACCTTGGTTGANCGGATTCGCGGTTATGGAGATTTTTATCATTATCATCTTCTTGTTTCAGGAAAAATCGATGCTGTTATTGAATCAGATGTTAATATTCTCGACATAGCAGCTTTATCAATTATTGTTGAAGAAGCAGGNGGAATNTTTACTGATTTAAATGGAGANAAGCCCAATNTAGAGACACGTTCAGTGTTAGCTTCTAATCAAATTTTGCATAAACAAATATTAGATCAATTAAAAGGTTTTGTTAGTTAATTAAAAAAGATATTTTTTATTTTAAACTGATGTGAAGAAATAAGAACCATTGGAATTTATTAACTTTATTTCAACCTCATACAGCTCCGATAATATTTCTGGAGACAACACATTTTTAGTNAATCCAAGTTTCCAATTCCCGTTTCCGTATAAGAGAAGACACCTATCAGCNAAACGATTAACTAGATTAATATCATGCATACTCGCGATAATNCTTTTCCCATGNTTTANTTTTTTTGAAAATAATTTCATTACCTCAATCTGGTGTTGGGGATCTAGGTGGTTTAAAGGTTCATCAAGAAGGAATATTTTTGGGTTTTGTGCGAGGGCTTGAGCTAAAGCCAATCTTCTTCTCTCTCCTCCTGATAATGAAGTGATATTNCGGTCAGAAAAGTTATGAAGATTAACTTCTTTCAGGCACATATCTACAATATTATGATCATTCTTTGATTCATTGCCCAAAGGACCTATATGAGGATGCCGACCGATTAGGACATTCTCNTAAACTGTTGATGGAAAAATATCCTCATGATCTTGAAGAACTAGCGATAAGGTTTTTGCAATACTTCTTCGGGGTAATTCAGTTATTCGTTTTGATTCGATTATAACTTTTCCATTTGATGGTTTTCTGAGACCNGCTAATGTATGTAATGTGAGTGATTTTCCAGTGCCGTTCTGCCCTAGAATTGCTATAAATTCGTTAGTTTTTAGCTCTAGATTCAGGTTTCTTACTAATTCTTTATTAGGCAAGAAGATATCAAGATTTTCTGCAGTAAGGGAAATATTCGATGTTTTTTGCATGTTGCTCGGATTTATTGTTTTAATATTATTGATTTAGTGTGGGGGGTATNCGGGANCCTCTAACTTGTTCAAAGGCATAAGCAATATTAATTATTTTTTCTTCACTAAAAGCTTCTCCAATAAATGATACTCCTACTGGCAATCCAGAAATGTATCCAGCAGGTACAGTGATGCTCGGATAGCCAGAGACTGCCGCAAGAGATGAACTACTTACCCATGANGATGTGTCGCCATTGATATGATCTGTTATCCATGCTGGTCCGTTTGTTGGTGCGACTAACGCATCTAGTTTGTATTTTTTAAAGGCATTATTAATTCCATTTCTTGCTAGATTTTTGCTGTTTTTTAGAGCATCAATATATGCTTGATCAGATAGAGGGCCTTTGCTGTCCGCCATTTCAAAAATATCTTGATCAAAGAAAGGCATAACTCTTTCATAATTAGTTTGGTTGAAATCTATAATTTGACTCAANGATGTAAGTGGCGCAGAAGAGTTTGTAAGATACTTATTAAGATCCGCTTTAAACTCATACAATAGAACTTCATATTCTGAACTTCGCATGCCTTCAGTATTTATAGTAACGGGGTCTATCATTATTGCGCCGCTGTTTTTTAGGGTATGAATGATACTGTTAAAATTTTCTTCAACTGACTGANCGGTATTAGCNCCNCTGTAATTTCGTATAACACCAATTCTCGCNTGTTTAAGGGCATTTTTATCAAGATATTCGGCATAATTTATTGGTGTTCTTGAAGATGTCTGCATCAATATGTCTGACTGATCAAGGGAGCTTATTGCCGTTAATAGAATTGCAGCATCTCTAACGGTTCTAGCCATNGGTCCAGCTGTGTCTTGACTATGAGCGATAGGAATAATCCCATCTCGGCTAACCAANCCTAAAGTGGGTTTTATACCAACAATTCCATTAATTCCTGCAGGGCAAACAACCGATCCATCAGTTTCAGTGCCAATTGAAACCGACGTTAGATTAGCTGATACNGCCACTGCCGATCCACTCGATGAACCACACGGATTTTTTTTGATATCGTATGGNTTTTTAGTTTGANAACCTATAGANCTCCAACCACTTGTTGATTTTGTAGAGCGAAAATTTGCCCATTCACTTAGATTTGTTTTTCCTAGAATAATAGCTCCAGACTTACGCAGCTCTTTTACGATGTAGGCATCATCAATAGCATAATGATGAGCAAGNGCTAAAGANCCTGCCGTAGTTGCCATTTNATCTCCGGTATCTATGTTTGCTTTAATTACAACAGGAATGCCATGAAGAGGGCCACGAGGTCCATTTTCAGTTCTCTCGATATCGAGNGCATCTGCAATTTTCTCTACATCAGGATTTATTTCAATGATTGAACGTAGCTCTAACCCAGAATGATCAAGAAGAGCGATACGNTGAAGGTAATAATCAACCAATTTTCTTGAGGTTAATTCATTATTCTGCATTGCAGTTTGGAGTTTAATNATATCGTATTCCAAATAGCTATCTTTGCTTATNTTATCTTTTTTTTCGGATATACAACCAAGGAGAGTGAGAAATAGAATGGTTAGTATTATTTTTTTTTGTTNCATATCTTTCTTTTAGCTTATGGTTGCAATCTACAGCCAATCCAATTTGANACCATAAATTGGTNATCAATATTTTTTTTAATTTCTCTAGTCCACATNGCACGATCATGAATTCGATCTTGACCTTCCAACCATAATTCTATTTTGGATGCCCATATTCTTATTCCNCCCCAATNTGNCGGTCTTTCAATCTTTATTTTGTTCTTATTTTTAGAAAGACCNAATTTTGTAGCTCTATTTTCTATTTGTTCTTTTAAAGCATNGNGTGATTCGATGAGCTGACTTTGATCACTTCCCCAGGCACTGATTTGACTACCTTGAGAACGTGTATTGAAGTATTTATCACTTTCTTCTACCGNGGAACGGACAGCAATNCCGTCAATACGNATCTGTTTGCCTAGATGATCCCAGTGAAATACCAGTGAAACANTTGAATTAAGGGAGATTTCTTGANCTTTTTGTGATTGNTAGTTGGTATAAATAACAATATATCCTGGATCCGGAACAAAAGACTTGCATAGAACCATTCTTACTGATGGTCTATGGTTATCCATTGTTGCAAGGCTCATTGCATCTGGATTAGGCTGGTCTTTTACTTTTAATGCTTCGTTAAACCAATCGTAAGCAATNTGCATTGGATTNTTAGGCAGCTTATCAGGCAGATAATCCAAATATCTTGTTTTATCTTTTGACATTTAGAAGTGAATCACTGAGCGAATGCTTTTACCTTCATGCATTAGATCAAAAGCTTTATTAATATCTTCAAGCGGCATTGTATGTGTAATAAACTCATCCACCTTGATTTGATTATTCATGTATTGATCCACCATACCGGGCAACTGAGATTTTCCTTTGCAACCACCAAAAGCNGTTCCACGCCAAACTCTTCCTGTTACAAGTTGGAATGGTCTCGTAGAAATTTCTTGCCCAGANCCTGCAACTCCGACAATTGTAGATTCACCCCATCCTTTATGGCAACATTCCAACGCTGATCGCATTAGCTCCACATTGCCAACACACTCAAATGAATAATCAACACCTCCGTCTGTCGCNTCTATAATCACTTCTTGTATCGGTATATTGTGATCATNAGGGTTTACAGTTTCTGTTGCACCCATCGCTTNGGCCAATTTAAATTTCTCTTTGTTAATATCTATTGCAATAATTCGGCTTGCTTTGGCCATAGTTGCACCTTGGATTACACTCAGCCCAACTCCACCAAGTCCAAAGACAGCGACTGTTGAACCAGCTNTTACTTTTGCTGTGTTAAGAACGGCACCGATTCCGGTGGTTATTCCACATCCCAGAAGGCATACTTTNTCAAGTGGCGCNGCTTTATTTATTTTCGCAACTGCTATTTCTGGAAGAACGGTATATTCACTAAATGTTGATGTACCCATGTAGTGAAATATTGTTTTATTGTTTTTAGTAAACCTAGAAGTTCCATCTGGCATTAATCCNTGACCTTGAGTNATTCTTATAGATTGACATAGATTGGTTTTTCCAGAAATACAGAATGTGCATTTACCNCATTCTGGTGTATATAAGGGAATAACATGATCACCTACATTTATTTCCACAACATCAGGACCAATTTCCTCGACNACAGATCCNCCTTCATGNCCGAGTATGGNAGGAAAAATTCCTTCAGGATCCTCCCCTGAGAGGGTGAAAGCGTCAGTATGACATACACCTGTAGCAATGTTTCTTATTAAAATTTCCCCTGATTTTGGAGCAGCTAGTTCAATTTCTTCAATTTCGAGTTGTTGCCCAGCTTCCCAAGCTACTGCGGCTCGTGTTTTCATTTTTTCCCTCTTGTTTGTTTATATGTAGTGCATGATATTCTCATGATTGAGGAGATGATTACAGGTAATTTAGAAAATGAATTTATTTTTTACTTCTTTTCTGATCGTAAGTACTGTAAAAAAGCGAAAATATTAACTATTTTTTTATTAATGGAATAAATTATGAGTCTCAAAGAACTTCGGAAACGATTATCTAATTTAGATAAAAAGTTGTTAAACACTATTGCAGAGAGGCAACGAATACTCAGTCAAATTGGCCTTGAAAAAAGAAATAATAGTCTCCCACCCAGAGATTATGAACGTGAGAAAATTGTTCTAGATATGGCTCGTGAGTATGCCAAATCAAAAGGTATCAACCCTAATCTCGCTGAAGATATTTTTACCTTGTTAATTCATTCATCTCTAACTCATCAAGAGCAGGAACGTGTAGCGGCCGAAGGAAAAGGGGACGGACAGAAGGCGCTTGTTATCGGCGGAGAAGGGAAGATGGGAAAATGGTTTGTAAATTTTTTTCGTTCTCAAGGCTTTATAACTTATATTGCAGACCCTCGTTCTAAAACTGCTGACAGTAATTTTTATACTTTTGAGGAGGCTGGCACTGATTATGATGTAATTGTTGTAGCTACTCCAATAGCTGAATCA
>PBBK01000014.1 GCA_002717685.1 Gammaproteobacteria bacterium
AAGATGGGCTAAACATTATGGAATTCCCTTTAAATTTAATTCTATTTTTCCACAAAACACCCTTAAATCATTGAGGCTTTCATTGGCTGCGCAAAATCACGGTGTATTCAATAACATTCATCAGTCACTTTTTGATGCGATGTTTGTTTATAATCAGGATCTAAGCCAGGATAATGTTTTAGCAGAAATTATTAAAAAAAATAGTCTAGATGATTATCGTCTAATGGAAGAAATTGAGGATTTATCGATCAAGAGTGCCTTGAAAAAAAATACAGATGAAGCCATTGCTCGGGGAGTATTTGGTGCACCTACATTCTTTATTGATGAAGAGATGTTTTTTGGTAATGATCGATTTGAATTTATAAAAAAAGCTTTATCTTAGGAAAGTTAATGATAGTTAAGAAAAATAACTTTGTTTCTATTCTAATAGAATTTTGGTCTATCAAGCATTAGAGTAAAGCTTAAAGATTATTCGACCTCAAATTCTGCTATTACAGGCGTGTGATCGGATGGCCTTTCCCAACTTCTAGGTTCACGATCAATATAACTAGCGATACATTTTTTACTCAAACTATTACTCGCTAATATCAAATCTATACGCACACCTGCATTTCTTCTAAAAGAAACTGCTCGATAATCCCACCAACTAAATAATTTTTCTTCCTGTTTAAATTGCCTGAATACATCTATAAAACCAAGATTAAAAATCTTTTTTAGAGCGCCTCTTTCTTTGGGGCTGCATAGAACATCCTCCCCCCATTTTTCAGGATCATAAACATCCTGATCTTCCGGGGCAATATTGAAATCTCCCAGAACAATAAGTTGTTTGTGTCTGGCAAGTTCTTCTTTTAGGAAATTTGTTAAAGCTTCTAACCATTTTAATTTATAAAGGTATTTATCAGATTCCACAGTTTGTCCATTAGGAATATACAGATTAATGATACGGGAATTTCCAATGGTACTTGCTAGTACTCGTCTTTGCGCATCCTCAAAATTAGGGATATCTAAGACAATTTCTTTAGGCTCTTCTTTTGAAATAATAGCAACGCCATTATAAGTTTTCTGGCCGTTGGCTAAAGAGTAATATCCTAATTTTTGAAATTCAGATGCCGGAAAAGCTTCATTAATTTGTTTAATTTCTTGAAGAGCAAGAATATCAGGGGTATTAGCTTCCATCCATTCTTGGACATGAGGGAGCCTTACGTTTAAAGAGTTGACGTTCCACGTAGCTATTTTCATAAGATTTATTATACCAATTATGGTATTGGGCATTAATTTTTAGAATCTCAAATTACAGTTGCTATTAGCACTTTTTTAAATTTGTGTTGGATGTTACACAGATAGGGTTGATACAATCAAGAAAAATATAAGGATTTATCTTGTGAGTGAAAAATTTGATTTAATTGTTTTAGGAGGAGGAAGTGGAGGGCTTGCTCACGCCCAAAGAGCAGCTGAATATTCGGCAAAAGTTCTTGTTATAGAACCAAATCCTCTTGGCGGTACATGTGTAAATGCAGGATGCATTCCAAAAAAGATCATGTGGTATGCCTCAAATATAATTCATCAAATAGAGCTAGCAGAAGGTTATGGTTTTGATCTCTCAATAAAATCTCATGATTGGAAATCTCTAAGAGATCACCGTAGTAGTTATATCAAGCGTCTCAACGAGTTGTATGAAAAAAATTTAATGAACAAAAAAATTTGTCTGGTAAAGGATTGCGCTAGTTTTATTAATCCTAATACAGTTCGAGTTGGAGACAAAACCTATCAAGCTAAGCACATTGTTATTGCAACGGGCGGAAAACCCATTATTCCCCAGCTTAAGGGCGCAGAATTAGGTATTACATCCGATGACTTTTTTGAATTATCCAAAAAACCAAAACGAGTAGCGATTATTGGTAGCGGGTACATCGCAGTTGAATTAACAGGAATTCTTGCCGCCTTGGGTTCAGAAGTAAGTATTTTTGTTCGCAAAAATAGTATTTTACGCAATTTTGATAGCATGTTAAGAGACGAGTTAACCCATTCACTCAAACAACAGAACATTGGTTTGCATACAGAAGTGTTGTTGCGAGAACTTTATGAAAATACCTCCGAAGTCAATACTGGTAAAACTGTTATTGGATTGAAATCAGAAGGGGGAGAGAATTTTTCGTCTTTTGACAGCGTTATATGGGCTGTTGGCCGTTCACCAAATACGGAATTTTTAAATTTAGATAGTATTCAAGTAGAAACGGATGAGAAAGGCTTCATTAAAGTCGATAAATACCAAAAAACAAATATTGATAACATTTATGCGATTGGAGATGTAACCGGAAAAAATGCGTTAACACCAGTCGCGATTGCCGCTGGACGCCGCCTTGCAGATAGATTATTTGGAGAAATGCTCGATAGATATCTTGAATATCGCACCATTCCATCAGTAGTATTTAGCCATCCTCCTATAGGCACGGTTGGATTGACAGAAGAAGAAGCCCGTAGCCAATATGGAGATGAGGTACAAGTTTTTACATCAAAATTTACTCCTCTAATTTATGCGCTGAACAAAAAAAAATCTCTATCTTCCATGAAATTAGTTACGTTAGGGGATGATCAGAAAATTATAGGTTGCCACATTATTGGCGATGGGGCAGATGAAATGCTTCAGGGCTTTGCTGTTGCCATTCGCAATGGTGCAACAAAAACTGATTTTGATGATACAGTTGCTATTCACCCTACAAGCGCGGAAGAATTAGTGACTATGCGTTAAGAGTTTAGTAAGTATACCGTTGGTATCTGGTCTTATTCCCCTCCAAAGATAAAAAGATTCCGCTGCTTGTTCTATCAACATTCCCCATCCATCGACTGAGTGTCTTACGCCTTTTTCTATGCTCCATTTTTTAAATGGGGTGGGTTTAGTGCTGTATGATAAGTCGTAGCAAAATGTATTTTTATTAATATTATTAATTGGGAAAAAGTTGCTTTGACCTTTTGTTCCAGCTGATGTTGCGTTGATAATAAGTTCATATGTTATGTCATCTGAGATATCCTCAAAATGGCATGTTGATATTTTGCCAATTGAATTAAAATGTTCCATAAGGGCAGTTGCCTTTTGTAATGTACGATTTGCAACAGTTAAAGATAAAGGATTAGCTTTAAGTAATGGTTGCAAAATTCCCCTTGTGGCTCCACCAGCACCTAAAATAAGTATATTTAATCCCTTAAGTTTCAAATTATAGTTTTTTTCTAGATCATTCATTAGACCCACACCATCCGTGTTATCACCACAAATTCTTCCTTCTTCAAAAAGTAAAGTATTCACAGCGCCAGCAATTCTTGCTCTTTCTGAAATTTCATCAAGATAATTTAATACAGTTGTTTTATGAGGAAGAGTTATATTTAACCCCCTTCCTCCTTTAATTTGAAAGGATTTAATCGCATTCTCTAAATCATCAGGAGGCACAAGAAATAGTTCATACGAGATATTTTGATTTGTTTGAAGTGCAAAGAGATGATGAATATTTGGGGAATAGCTATGCGAGATTGGATCACCCATTACCCCATATAGATCCATTTTTTTTTGACTCATAGCTTTTTAATTAGATTTTTTTGACAAGCTCTATAAAAGTTAATAACTATTTTTACTCTATTTTATAGAGTATTTCATTTTGATTGTAGAGAAAAATTTTTCTCCTACTTGTTGCTCCAGTTATTATTTAAATTACGACATATCAAAATGAAGATCAGTAAGTTTTTGGATTAACTCTTTTTGAGTTTCTTTCTTTAATGATACCAATGGAGGTCGAACAGTTTCCCAATTAACATTCTGACTATAATAAGCAACAACTGATTTTAAAGCAGGAATCATGGGGTAAGACTCCATTATATTCCTTATTTGATTAAGCTGTTTTTGTAGGTGAACTGCCTTATTAGATTTCCACTCTTTGAAGAGAGTATGTATAGCATGAGGATTGATATTTGCAGTTGCGGATATGCATCCGGCACCTCCTCCACGCATGGTTTTCAGCAAAAAACGTTCACTACCCGCAAATATTCTGAAGTCATCCCATCTACGTTCAAGCATATTTTCTGTATTTTTCCAATTACCAGAACTATCCTTAATACCTGCTATAACATTTGGATAACTGATAATTAATCGTTCAATTAAGTCTAAGCTTATTCCAACACCAGAAACATCCGGAATATGATATAAATAGATTTTTAATTTTTCGCTGCCAATTCTCTGGATTGTTTCGGAATAGCTTTTAAAGATTCCATCGTCACTAACCCCTTTATAGTAAAACGGCGGTAAAATTAAAACTCCTCTACAACCCAGTTTTATTGCATGAGATGTCAGTTGAACAGTTTCAGTGAGTGAACAGCAACCAGTGCCTGGCATTAGTGAAGATGGATTAATATCTGCTTCAATAAGACGATTAAGCAGGGATATTTTTTCCTCAAGCGATAATGAGTTGGCTTCACTGTTAGTACCAAAGACTGCTAGAGAAACATTCTGAGACAACAGCCATTGGCATTGTTTTATTAGTAGTTTGTGGTCCGGTTTAAGGTTATTTTTAAATGGCGTAATGACTGGAGTTAAGATACCAGAAAATTTTTTGGGATTGTTAGACATTTCAAATTAAAATTTAGTAATTCACGATAAGAATTATTATAACTTAAGAATTTGCTGGCCTTAGTATTTTCCCGCTCTTTAAAACTCTAATTTCTGTTGGACCAGTTATTGGTCCACAAATACCAGGCAATATAAAATCTACCTGGTTTTGAAGTTGTTTTCTTAATACATGTATATTTTTAATAGGCGGTTTACCCGTAATATTAGCACTTGTGGATATTATTGAAGAATTTGATGCGTGGCAGAGCTTCATAGCAATTGAATGAGATGTAATTCTTACAGCTATGCATTTATGTTTTCCTGATATCCAAAATGGTATTGGTTGTTTACCAGGAACAATCCAAGTAGTGGGTTTTTTTGAAGCAGCCAAAAGATCATCGTTGTTTGAAAGGAATACCCATGGTTTTAGCTGATCTAAGTTAGCACCAATAATAATAAGACCTTCAGATGGATTTCTGTTTTTTATGTGTAGAATTCGTAAAACAGCTTTTTTATTTTGTGGTAAACACCCTAATCCAAATACACCTTCTGTTGGATAAGCGACTACGCCCCCGTTTCTGATGATCCGCCCTGCTTTTTTTATGGGTTCAGAAATAATGATTATTTACCACTGACTATCTTCTTCGATGTTTTTTTCTTTTTTCCTCGGCGTTTTCGTTCGGGGGCAGCTGCAAGTAATTTTTCACATTCTTCAAGTGTTAGGGATTCAGGATCTTGGTCTTTCGGTACTCGAGCATTTTTCTTTTTGTTTGTAATATAAGGGCCATAACGTCCATTTAATACCTGTATACCTGCATCCTCAAAGTTATGGATAATACGATTAGCATCGGCAATTTCTTTTTCCTTTATAAGTTCTAATGCCCGGGAAATATCAATGGTATAAGGATCTTCATCTCGGGGAATGGAGGCATTTTTTTTATTACCGTAGTTGATGTAGGGCCCAAAAGGCCCTGTTTTCGCTAAAATATCTATTCCTTCCGGTGTTTTTCCAAGTATGCGCGGCAGTGAGAATAATGCTAGTGCCTCCTCAAGCGTTAGATTTTCAACGGATTGCTCAGGACGCAGTCCAGCAAATTTTGGAGTTTCTTCATCCTGATTCGTTCCAATCATTACATACGGCCCCCGGTGACCCATACGAACGGAGACAGGCTTATTACTTTCTGGATCTATACCGAGGTCACGAGAACCGAGGGCTTCGCTTCTGGTTACATTTTGATTTTGATTAATTAAATCTGTAAAGGGTTCCCAGAATTCTTTTACGAGTGGTTTGAATTGTTTTTCCCCACGGGAGACAGCATCAAGCTGATTTTCTAATTTGGATGTAAATTCATAATCAACGTATTGGGAAAATCGTTCAGTTAAATATTTATTGACTAATTTTCCAGTATCAGTCGGTTGAAAACGTCTTCCATCCATATCCGTATATTTTTCCTGTAGTTTGGCAATAATTGTCGCGTATGTAGAAGGTCTGCCGATGCCATGCTCTTCAAGAGTTTTAACAAGGCTTGCCTCAGTAAATCGGGGGGGAGGTTCTGTAAAATGCTGTTCCGTTCTTAAAATGTCGATTGTTATGATGTCACCTTTATTAATTTCAGGTAGTAGTTTATCACTGTCATCAATGACTCTATCATCTTTACTCTCCTGATAGACGGCCATAAAACCTGGCTTGACAAGTATTTGTCCATTTGCTCTAAATTGGTGTGCTTTTGAATTATCTGGTTCAGTTGATAAGTCTATTTTTACTGTATCAAAAACAGCTGCTTCCATTTGGCTAGCCATGGTTCTTTGCCATATTAGTGTATAGAGTTTTAATTGATTTTCATCGAGAATTGTTTCCATTGATTCCGGTGTACGTGTAATCGATGTAGGTCTAATTGCTTCGTGAGCTTCCTGAGCATTTGCAGCTTTGTTTTGATATGTTTGAGGTTTATCAGGAACATTCTCATTACCAAAACGATTACGTATCATTTCCCTAATTTCATCAATTGCATCAGAAGAAAGGTCTACTGAATCTGTNCTCATATAGGTTATTAATCCGATATTACCTTCATTAGGCAACTCAATNCCCATATAAAGTCCCTGAGCTACGCTCATTGTGAACCGTGCAGTNAAACCCAGTTTTCGTGATGCTTCTTGTTGTAATGTNGATGTTCTAAACGGCGCCGCTGGATTTCTACGACGTTGTTTTTTTTCTATATTTACTGCTGTTAGATTATTCTTGGCGTCATTAAGAATGTTTTTTTCAGCTTCTNGCGCTATCTCTTCATTTTTAAAGCTGAATTTTTCAACTTTTTCCCCAAAATATTTAACAAGGCGAGATTTAAAAGTTTGCTCTTTTTGTCTGACATCAGCCTCGATCGACCAGTATTCTTGAGCTTCAAAAGCGTCAATTTTAAGTTCTCTTTCAACAATTAGCCTTAACGCTGGGCTTTGGACTCGCCCAGCACTTTTGGCGCCACCACCAATAGTTTTCCATAACAATGGGGAGAGATTAAAACCGAACAGGTAATCTATAGCTCGACGCGCAAGATAAGCATCTACCAACTCTTTATTCAATTTGCGAGGATTCTTCATAGCCTCACGCACTGCATTTTTGGTTATTTCATAGAACACAATGCGATAAATGGGTTTTTCGTTGATTAATCCCTCGTCATTCAGTAGTTCGGTGACATGCCATGATATTGCTTCTCCTTCTCTATCAGGATCAGTTGCCAGGTATAATGCATCTGCTGTTTTGAAGGCAGTTATAATTTTTTTGACTTGTTCGCGGCTCCNTTCACCAATTTCAAAAATCATGTCGAAGTTATTATCAGGATCAATAGAGCCTTGACGACTTGGTAAATCACGAATGTGACCAATAGTGGCCAAAACATCATAATCTTCTCCAAGATAACCACTGATGGTCTTAGATTTGGCTGGCGACTCAACTATTACGAGATTATTTGGCATTTAGGATTAAAACCTCATTAACAATTATATAAAATTAATAATCTTGGACTATATGGCGGATTAAATACTTGTTTGAGAGGTGTGTGTCAAGAAATTTGTTTTTTTGACAGATTTTTACTTTATCATTATTTTTTATTTTTTTATTAATGAAGCATATTTGTTTCAGATGAAAAAACTAAATCTTCCATTTTAGAATATGCAGCTTCTTGTCCTGGCTGACTAAAGAGCAACATAAGTACGATCCACTTAATTTGTTCGATATCAAAGGCTGCTGTTTCTAATGCAAGCAAGCGATCTATCAAGATTTCCCGCTGTTTTAATGACAATATGCCCCTGTGTTCGAGGTTAGAAATAAATCCACGGCAACTTGAGTTTAATCTAGATAATTCAATGTCGTTATATATTCTTGTGCATGTTTCTGCTTGAGTGTCGAGATCAAATTTATTCTCAATTTGAACTAGGCTATCAAGCCAATCCATTGCTCTGTCAATTTCAATATGACTAAATCCTGCGCTACGTAATTTTATTAGAAGTTGGTTTTCGCTATGATCTTGTTGATCATTTGTGTTTGCGTATGTTTCAAATAAGTAGATTAGAACGTCAAGTACGTTTTCTTTCATTTTTTGAGCCCTTTACGTAAATTGATAAGGGTATATAAAAGTTTTTGTGATTTAGATAATTATCCCAAGTAAAGAGCACGGAGTAAAATTTTATCTTGGTCAATGTGAANTTTTTCTGAAATGTTGTTAGACAGCAAGGAAAATTTTGTTGATTATAGCTTACAATTTCTTTAGGTTTAAAATAATGGCAATATTAACAATTCTTGAATTTCCTGACCCAAAACTTCGCATCAAAGCGGTACGAATCAACGTAATTGATGACAAGTTGCAGCCTATTATCGAGAATATGTTAGAGACAATGTATTCGGCTCCAGGAATAGGTTTAGCTGCGACACAGGTTAATATTCATAAAAGACTTCTCGTAGCAGATGTAACCAATGACCAAACTGACCCTTATGTTCTAATTAATCCTGAAATTATTCACAAAGAAGGCAAAACAGTAACCCAAGAGGGCTGTTTGTCAGTTCCTGATTATTATGCCGATGTTGAAAGAGCAGAGAAAATTGTCGTTAATTATCTTGATTACGAAGGTAAGATACAAAAAAAAGAATTTAATGAATTATTAGCAGTTTGCATACAACATGAAATTGATCATCTTGATGGTAAATTATTTGTTGACTATTTGTCTGAAGCAAAACGGCAGAAACTCCGCAGGAGCCTTAAAAAAGGTAAAAAGCAAAAATCGGTTTCAAACTCAATAGTTCTATAAGGACTAATTGATATTTCTATTATGATGACAGAAAAAATAATATTTGCTGGTACACCAGAATTTGCATGTCCTNCACTGAAAATTTTGGTTGATATGGGTGCCGGCCCTGAAATGGTTTTAACGCAACCAGATCGAAGATCAGGAAGAGGTCAAAAATTTAAAATAAGCCCTATTAAAAAATATGCTATATCTGAAGATATACTAGTAAGACAGCCTGAACACCTTGACGATGTTGGTTTCATATCAGAGTTAAATAATATTAAGCCAGATGTAATCATTGTAGCTGCATATGGATTAATTTTACCCAAAGATATACTTAGTATTCCGAGATATGGATGCATTAATATTCATGCCTCACTTTTGCCAAGATGGCGTGGAGCGTCACCTATCCAGTCAGCTATTTTAGCTGGCGATGAAGATACAGGTATTAGCTTGATGAGCGTAGAAGAGGGTTTAGATAGTGGTCCTATATTTTGCTCGGAATCTATAACTATTGGTGAGTCGGAAACTTATGGAGAATTGCATGATCGCCTAGCAACCCTTGGAGCAAAATTACTTAAAGGAAATTTAGGAAAAATATTATCAGGTAATCTTCATTCAGAACCTCAAGATAGCAATAAAGTAACATACGCTAGAAAAATAAAAAAAATAAAAACCCGTATTAATTGGGATTCTTCAAATACCTCCATAAATAGACAAATAAGAGCATATAATCCATATCCAACAGCTTTTTTTCAATTCAAAGACGAGAAAATAAAGTGCTGGAAAGCCAAAATTGGCTGTAATAATGGAAGCCCAGCTGGAAAGGTAATCAACTTTGGAGCAGAAGGAATTGAGGTTGCGTGTGGTCAGGGCTCGTTAATAATAACTGAAATTCAGAGACCTGGACGTCGTCGGTTGCACGCTACTAAATTAGCGCAACAATATGATCTTACCGATGCACTATTTCAATAGATTCTCTTATGTCTTCCGTTAACGAAGGCGCATTGATACGCGCTAAATCTGCTAAAGCCATAGATGCAGTGATTAATGAAGGACAATCACTGAATACTGTTATTTCAAATTTCGAGAAACAAATTTCTCCCGATGGCAGAGCATTGCTTAGAATGTTTTGTTTTGGTGTGCTCCGTTTTTTTTGGCGTTTAGATAGCCAAGTATCTTCTCTTATCGATCGCCCTATAAGAAAAAGAGATCGCATAATTCATTTTTTATTAATGCTTGGTATTTTTCAACTTACGAATACTAGAGTTGCTACCCATGCTGCTGTCCTTCTTACCGTTGAGGCTACTAGACTATTAAAACACCCTAAAAAAATACCTTTCGTGAATGCGGTACTAAGAAGATTTATAAATAATAAGAATACAATGAACTTGAGTTCTGACGAATTGGTAGTTTTTAATCATCCCAGGTGGCTAATTGATTGTCTAAAAAATGATTGGCCCGATCATTGGCAAGGCATTCTTAATGCAAATAATGAAAGAGCTCCTATGTGGCTCAGGGTAAATCCAAATAAAATGGATGTGAATACTTATCTCAAACGCTTAGCGAAATTAGCTAAAAAGAAACCTAAAGAAATAGGAATAACTCATAAAAATATAAAAAATGCGATTTGTTTAAAAAAACCATGGGCAATAAACGATTTACCTGGTTTTGATATAGGAAATGTATCTATTCAAGACGGAGCAGCTCAAATTGCAGCCCCATGGCTTTTAAATAATGGAGCAGATAATGTTTTGGATGCCTGTGCAGCTCCGGGCGGAAAAACAGGACATATACTGGAAATTAGTGATTCAACAATGATTTTAACGGCAGTTGATTCTGATACTTCTCGTACAAAAAAAATCAAAGAAAATCTTAAAAGACTTGGTTTGAATGCTAATGTTATTGTCGGTAATACAATCCGACCAAAACAGTGGTGGAACTCAAAGCCATTTAATCAGATATTATTGGATGCTCCATGCTCTGGTAGTGGCGTCATCAGGCGTCATCCTGACATTAAGCATTTACGAAGGCAGACTGATATAAATTCTCTTGCCGCACAACAAATAGATATGCTTGAAGCGCTTTGGCCACTTTTGGCTCCAGGCGGACGTTTACTATATGTAACTTGCTCAGTAATTAAAGCAGAAAATGACGATGTTATTTCACATTTTAAAAAGCGTTTTCACAATATTAATAAAGATGTTTTGTTGCCAAATAACAACATCCGCGATTTAATGTACCCAACTTGTCATGGATTTCAGATATTACCAGGTAAGTTTGATATGGATGGGTTCTATTTTTGTTGTTTAGAAAAGGCCGCTTAAATTGAGTTTTTTGAAGAATAAAAAATTTTGGATATTATTATTAATACTAAATAATTTAGTATTTTTTCCTGTATCAATTTTCTCTCAAAATTTACCAAATAATGAAGGTTTTTTTGATGTTCGTTCCGCTTCTACTTCCCTTAATGATGGTGTTTATAAGCTAGATGCACGCCTTCAATTGTTCATGAGTGAAGAGGCAAGGGATGCTTTGGGAAGCGGTGTGCCATTAATTATAGAACTTAATATAGAAATCATCCGTGTAAGAAGATTCCTTCCAGATGCTCGTGATGCTGAATTGATTATTCAATATGAACTTCAATATCGCCCATTAAGTCAAAGATATATTGTACAAAGATTAAATAGTCTTGAGCAGGAGTCTTTCTCAACCCTTTATTCCGCTTTGAATCATCTTGGACGTATTCAAGGCTTACCGCTGATAGATAGTTCACTATTAAATGCAAATAGTAATTATAGGGTCAGATTTAGAGCATTACTTGGTACAAGACAGTATTCTGCTCCTCTTCAAATACTTATTTTTTGGAGGAGTGAGTGGGATCTTAAAAGTGAGTGGTACGAATGGCGGCTCGAAAGATAAATAAAATTGTATATGGCTTCCTTGGCATTGCCGGGATTGTTCTATCATTTATTGCTTTATTATTGCTAAGCGAAACGGCTAAAAATTCTGAAAATTTCGATCAATTAGCCACTACTATATTGTTAATAAATATTGCTTGTTTGATTGTTTTATTTATTTTGCTAATTGGCAATTTAACTGAACTTTATCGCGACTACCGCGCCAATATTCCTGGCTCTAAGCTTAAAGCCAGAATGGTTGCTATGTTTTCAGGGCTCGTAATCATTCCTCTATGTGTAGTTTTCTATTTTTCAATGCAATTTATTAATCGCGGAATTGATACTTGGTTTAATGTTGAGGTTGAAGAAGGATTTGATGATGCACTAGCTTTGAGTCGTACTGCTTTGGAAACTCAGATGCGTGATCATCTTGTAGCAACAGAAAACGTGGCCAATGAGCTTCGAAATACGGATACACGACAATTAATATTTAGATTAGGTGCGCTGAGACAAAATATTGGTGCAAGTGAGATTACTTTATTTGGAAGAAATAGCCAAATATTAGCTACGAGCTCGAATCAAGAGGTTAATAGTTTGCCAGAATCACCTACAGATGAAGTCATCATGCAGACAAGACAAAATCTTCCTTTTGTAAGTTTAGACCCAAAAGGAGAAGGCAGATACGAAATTCGTACCGCTATACCTTTGTTGCTTTATGAACCAAATTCACCTGATTCGATGGGCTTGGTTAGAGCCCGCTTTTTTGTTTCAGAGCGTATTGGACGGATGGCGGACAGTATTGATTCTTCTTATAGCGATTATAAACGTATTCTTTTTCTGCGTGAGCCATTAAAGCGAACATTTTCTTTAACATTAACAATTGTTCTAATGATTTCTTTGTTGGCTTCAATATCTGGCGCTTTTTTTCTATCCAGAAGGCTTGTTTCACCCATCCAAGATTTGGTTGCAGGTACAAAAGCTGTTGCAAAAGGAAATTTTGATATGCAAATTACCGTGCCTTCTCGTGACGAAATAGGATTTCTTATCAGTTCTTTTAATGATATGACAAAAGGACTTTCCTTAGCTCGCAAGCAGGCTAGTCTGAGTCAAGCACAAGTTGAAGAAGAAAGAACAAAACTAGAGATCATTTTGGCCAGTTTATCAACTGGAGTAATCTCATTGGAGACTGATTTAAAATTACGGACTGCAAATAAAGCTGCTGAATCAATATTATCAATAGATTTAAAAAAACAGTATGGCAAAAATCTCTCTGATATAGCCAAAGGACATAGTCTTCTTGAGCAACTGTTCGATATTGCAAAAAAACGAATAGATAAAGGGGATGTTAAATGGAGAGAACAAATTGTCCTACGAGGTGAAATTGGTCGTAGAGTGTTGCTCTGTGAGTGTACCGCAATTAAAAGTGATAAATCTGATGAAGGAGGCTTTGTTATTGTTTTTGATGATATTACTGCTCTTCAACAGGCTCAACGAGATGCCGCATGGGGAGAAGTTGCTAGGCGTCTGGCACATGAAATCAAAAATCCACTTACCCCAATACAGCTTTCTGCAGAACGGATGCGAAGAAAATATTTAAATAAGATGTCACGCAAAGACGGCGCGATTATGGATAGGGCAACCCACACAATTGTACAGCAAGTCGAAGCGATGAAAGAGATGGTGAATGCTTTTAGTGATTATGCGAGGGCGCCGGATATGGACATCCATTTATTTGGTATTACGTCACTAATAAACGAGATTGCAGACTTATATCGTTCAAAAGAAAGCGATATCAAAATCATTGTTGAAGCTGAAGCGAATTTACCTGAAATTATGGCTGATTCAGGACGTGTTCGGCAGATGTTACATAACTTAATAAGAAACTCGACTGAAATACTAGAATTTCAAGATCTAGGAATCATTACTATAAGCGCTACACTTGTCAACAATGAAGGTATTGATTTTATATCAATATCTGTTAATGATAATGGTCATGGTTTCGCTTCAGAATCGATTGAGAAAGTTTTTGATCCATATGTCACAAGCAAACCAAAGGGTACGGGTTTGGGGCTAGCTATTGTAAAAAAACTGGTAGAGGAACACATTGGAAGAATTGAAGCTGAGAATCTTGCAGAGGGAGGGGCATCCATTACTATTCTTCTTCCATTGAATGAAGTAGCACGTGAAGCTGCTATGGCTTTGATTCCTACCAAATCAGAAAACAGGAAAACTCAAGCATGAGTGCTTTGAAAATATTAGTTGTTGACGATGANGCTGACATTCGTGCTCTTATAAAAGAAATCCTTAGTGANGAAGGTTATGATGTGATTGTTGCCTCTAGNGCGTCAGAAGCCAGATTATTTCGAAAACAGGACNCCCCGGATCTTATACTTCTGGATATTTGGATGCCAGATATAGATGGAATTACCTTATTAAGGGAATGGGCGGAAGATGACAGCTTTGTATGTCCTGTAGTTATTATGTCCGGACATGGGACTGTTGATACTGCAGTTGAGGCAACTCGTCTAGGAGCATTTGATTTTATTGAAAAACCATTATCTATTGCAAAATTACTCCGAACCGTTGAGAAAGTAATTAAAGCTTCCCAGAAACAACGTAGCTCCCAATCTTTGATTAAAANAACTCTCATTTCAGTAGGGCATAGTCTATTGATGGGAGAACTAAGAGATAAATTAGAGAATTTTGCCAAATTAGACTCTTCTGTCCTGCTCGAAGGAGAGGTAGGAACGGGGAGGGGNGCTTTTGCAAAATACATGCACGATGTAAGTCATCGTTCTGAAAATCCTTACATAATAATTCCATCGGCGTCCCTAACAGAAAATAATTTTGAAGAGCAAATCTGCGGGAGAGAGGATAGTCATGGGATATTTTCTGGTTATTTAGAGCGCGCGGAAAACGGAACAGTAGTTATTGATGAATTGACCAATCTTAGTCCACCAGCTCAGAAATTGATTTTAAGTGTTACTGAACAAAAATCATTTTTGAGACAAAATGGAAACACACCCATTCAATTGAATGCAAGGATAATAGCGACAATTGATAGAAATTATAATGCCATAATTACAGAAGGAAATGTGCGTTCAGATTTGGNATCAAATTTGGGTATTCTTACAGTAAAAGTTCCGTCTTTGCGTGAACATAATGAAGACATTCCTGAACTTTTGAGTTTTTATGTGGATAAGTTTGTCGATGAAGAGGAGTTAAAATATAGAAAATTTGATGTTGCCGCACAAAATCGTCTNAGAAATTATCCATGGCCTGGAAATTTACGCGAGTTAAAAAATCTTGTACAAAAANTTTTGGCTAGTGGNAAAGAAACAGAAATTACTCTTGAAGAAATTGAAANTGAAATTGAATCTTCAATATATAAAAATGATGCTTTTGTAGATANAGATATGTTATCTCTACCACTTCGAGAGGCAAGAGAGCAGTTTGAACGTAGNTATCTGCAACAACAATTGATACTTTGTGATGGGAAAGTGGGCAAACTTGCAAGCAGAGTNGGTATGGAGAGAACACATTTATATAGGAAGTTAAAATCTTTAAACATAGAATTTGGCTTTAGGCCTGGAAAGAACGATAAATGAAATATCTTGCATCACTAAANCATTCCTTAGATTTTATTGCGATGATTTTAGCTGTAATTGGTTTTTTTGGAGTGCTACAAACATTTATTGTGGGCAAACATTACATTATTCCAACGCTATTATTATGTATTACGATCTTCTTAGGAAATCTAGCTTATTACNGTTACCGGGGTAGTAATTTCGCTAAACGGNTATTATTTTGGATAACTGTTATTTTTACATCGCATATGATTTTTGCATTTTTTTTCACCAAAAAGTATAGAGAGATTTTCGGAGATTATTTTGAATATCTTTCTGGCTTTATCATTATATTTNTTATTTTTCTGCTCTACCATTACGCTAGAAAAAATAGAATATTTCCTAGTTAATAATTATAAAGAGTATTAGGAGAGGCCTCGATGAAATATATTCGGATTTTTGCTCTTATGACATATGGATTTATTGCNGGCGTATATTTTGCAAATAGTTTTGCACAAGAACCGATCCTAGACCCCATTAAAGTGGCACCTCATATATTTGAAATGGTTTTTGAAAATAATAAAGTTAGAGTTCTTAAAGTTACTGATCGAAATGGGGATACTCAGCCGCTTCATGCTTTACTTGATAGAGTTGTTGTACACCTCAGCCCATGCGCTTGGATGAATAAAGATGAAAGCGGTAAAACAAGCATGCAATCTCACAAATTTGGAGATGTTTACTGGTCAAATGCNGTTGTTNGAGGTGGTAAAACAAGTTCGGTTATTCAAGAATGCCAGTCTATTGAGATTGAAATTAAGAATCACCAGATTTAATCNTTAAAACCTCCACATTAGCNTTTTTTAATTCATCNTATATATTATTTAATTTTACTGCGTNACTTATCGGNCCAATACGTACTCGATAAAATATTTTGTCAGCAATTNATNTTTTTTTAATTTCTGATTGAATTCCCATTTTATTTAATAAAATTTGTTGTTTTTCAGCATCTAAGTTCTTTATAAANGNACCGACNTGTAGGATATATGNCCCTGATTCAAACATTCTATTTGTTTGAGCTCCTTCAATTANNTCATTTTGNTTATCTGGAATGACTACTTCNACTTTAGGCAGCACTTCATAAAAAGAAAATCTATTTGTTATTATTTGATCAGGTTTAATTGTCTGAATTAGTTTTGNAGCCTCTTTTTTTTCTGTTGGAATATCAATCAAGATTATNTTTTTTGTATTTTTAGGGATTATTGAAGCAATTAATAGCCCTGAAAAGCCGCCAATTATCATCCATACCCATCCACTCAGTTTTGATAATCTTCTGGAGAGTTTTTTTCTAACTTTTGTCATCTAACTACATAATCAACGGCGCTGAAACACCTAAAATCTTTAATCCGTTTGCAATGACAATTTGTGTTGCCTTTATAAGAACTAATCTCGCATTTCTTAATTTATTGTCAGTAACGATAAATGTGTGCGCGTTGTAATAAGAATGGAATTCGTTTGCTAAATCCTTGAGATAATGTGCTAAAAGATGAGGCGCTCTTTTTTTTGCAGCTAATTCTATAACTTCCGGGTAACGGCTTAGTAAAGACATTAATGATTTTTCTTGTTTTTTGTTTAATTTGCTTAAATTTTCGAAGCCCACTTTTTTATTTATTTTTATATCTTGTTCGCTAATTTGTTTAAAAACGCTAGCAATACGTGCATGAGCATACTGTATATAATAAACAGGATTTTCATTCGAACGTTTTTTTGCCAGTTCAAGATCAAAATCTAAATGCTGTTCATTTGAATGTAAAATATAAAAAAATCTTGCTGCATCATTACCAACTTCCTGACGTAATTTTCTCAGGGATATAAAATCTCCTGAGCGTGTTGACATTGATTGTTTTTCTCCATCCCTGAACAAACTAACAAATTGTACTA
>PBBK01000015.1 GCA_002717685.1 Gammaproteobacteria bacterium
ATATTTTATTGTATAACTCAGAAACTGGTGAGAATAAAATAATAATTGCCAACGGATATAATGCACGATATGCCCAACAAACAGAACATATAATTTTTGTTAGAGATTCATCATTATGGGGGGCAAAATTTGACTTAGATAAATTGGAAATCTTAGGTCCTGAACAGCAGCTTATTAAAAATATACAAACCAATGGAATACTTGGTAGCGCAACATATTCAATATCAGATAATGGAAGACTTATATACCTTATGGGTGGTGATGTTGCTGTAGCATCAGCAAACTTGGTAATGAATGTACTCTCAAATAATGGCACTATTCTTGAATCTTTACCAATGGAAGGTAGGTTTGGCCAAATATCTCTCTCTCCTGATGGAAGTTCCTTGAGTTATACAAACTATGAAGGATCGAATGCGGATATATGGGTATATGAATTTGATAAAAAAGTCTCGGGTCGAAGGACATTTAATGGAAGATCTGATCGATCTCGTTGGTACCCAGACGGTAAAAATCTCATATATATAAATAATTTCACTATGGGTTTATCACAAGCGGCTCCTGATAAAACTTCTGATAAAAATATTAAGAGCAGTATAAGAATGGCATCCTCTGATGGCGCAGGAAATGATCACGAAATATTTACAAATGATGATAAATTTAGATCATATTTATTGCAATCAATCTCTCCAAATGGAGACGAACTTTTTTTTTTCTACTAGTGTATCAAGAAGTGCCGGAGTAAATAATCAGCTATATAAACTTTCCCTAACTGACAAGTTATATTCTGATTCGAGGACTGAGGAATTAATCCTTGCGCCAAATGCACAACAAACATGGTGGTCAAGAGTATCAATCTCTTATGATGGTAAATGGGTTGCATATGTAAGCAACGAATCTGGTAAAAATCAAGTTTACATAAGACCATACCCCAATATAAACACTGGTAAATGGCAAATTAGCGCTGAAGAGGCATATAGCCCTATATGGTCGCAAACAAGAAATGAATTGTTTTACCACACTGGAAAAAAATTCTATAAAGTAAAGTATGACGTTTTAGAAAATGAAAATTCTTCTTACTTTAATCTCAATGAACCAGAATTAATTTTCGAGCATACTATAGTTTCAAATCATCTTACATTTCCAGCATGGGATTATAACCAGAATAATGATCAATTTATTGTTATATCGGCACCAGAGAGTGAACTTTCAGATATATATGGAAATAATGTTGAGAGATACAACAAATCAATAACTTTAACTGTTGTAGAAAATTGGTTTAATGAGCTTAATTCTAGGATTCCATAAAATCTTTATACTTAAAAATACTAATTCTGGTAATTGCACTATTTAGTCAGAGTTATGAAGAAGATTATTTTTGTCATACACTACTTCTCCTCCTATGATTGTCATTACTACTTCTGTATTTAATAACTCTTCTGCAGGAATTAACGAGATATCCTTTGACCAGATAGCGATGTCAGCAAGCATTCCGATTTGAAGCGAACCTTTTATGTTTTCTTCAAAGGCAGCATAAGCTGGATGAATTGTAAAAGATTCAATTGCTTCGCGACGTGTCAAGCGTTGATCTTTTTTTTCAACAAATGAACCACCATCGAGAGCTTTTCGAGTATCAGCTGCATAAATTCCGATTAAAGGATCCGAGTGCTGAACGGGTGAAAATGGCGCGTCTGAATTAAAAATAATTTTTGCATCTGAATCAATCAGCGACCGCCATGCATAAGCACCACCCAATCTTTCTTGTCCCAGTCTAGTACGAGCAAATCGTTGATCCAGAGAAAAATGAAGAGGCTGCATCGATGCAATGACGCCAAGCGAACCGAAACGAGGAAGATCCTCTAGCGACAATATCTGTGCATGTTCGATACGCGGTCTTACATCAGAGACGTCTCTCGTCGCCAGTTCATTCTCGTATGCGTCGAGTACCAGTCGATTAGCGCGGTCACCGATAGCATGGTATGCAACTTGATACCCGGCCTTGAATGCTCTACTGATTACACTTCCAATTGTTGCCGCGTCATCTCTCAACAAGCCGGCAGTAGCTGGATCATCGCTATAAGGCTTAATCAGTGCAGCGCCGCGTGCACCCAGAGCGCCGTCGGAGAATATTTTTAGTGTTCGTAATGTTAGCCGATCCTCATAGCTGCCCACTTCAATCGGTTTATCCATTAGTAAGTCAAAATCATCTCCAAATTCATCAACGTGATACATTAAATATATACGGATTTTAAGACGTCCGTTTTCAATCAAATTTCGATAAGCTGCTATTTCCTTGGCATTGGCTTGTGCGTCATGAATTGTTGTTATTCCAAAGGTAACTGCAGCATCATTAGCCTCCTGTATAATATTTTTTAACTGTTCGTCTGACTCTTTTGGCAATGCTGTTTCTACAAGTTTTTGTGCAGTTTCAAGAAAAACACCTGTGGGCTCACCTGTTTCGGGGTCACGGACAATAATGCCACCCACAGGATCAGGTGTGTCTTTATCTATTCCGGCCATTTCCATTACAATTTTGTTTACCCATGCGGCGTGCCATGACATGCCTGTTAGATATACTGGATTGTCTGGCGTCACTTGATTGAGTAGTTTTCCATCCGGGTAATCGCTTTTGTCCCAAGCGGCCGTATGCCATCCAGCACCGGTAACCCATTCACCCTCCTCCAGTGTGTTTACTTTTTGCCGAACNAAGTCNACTGCNTCCTCAGCTGAACGCGTATCATTTANAAATAATTGACGGATTCGNCGACCAAGTTGTGCAAAATGAATGTGTGANTCGATCATTCCAGGNGAAGCAGTTCGNCCNTCAAGATCAATTACCNGTGTNCGAGCNCCNCGNAACTGCAGTACATCGTCATTCGNTCCGACNAGAACAATNCGATCGCCACTNATNGCTAATGCATCNGCCGTNGAGNACTCNTTATCCATTANNAGCANCTTGCCGTTGGTCAAAATCAAATCAGCNGTTTCTGNTCNAGATTCNCACCCTGTNNAGAGNGTAATNGTGATCAGTAAATATAAAGTTGTAAATTTTTTCATGTTTTTTTGTTAGAAATTNGTTACGACGTGTATTGTTAAAGTAGCCAAGTTTCCTCCCAAGGATAAGTAGATAATACTTCACAGCCATTTGTTGTAATTACAACCTGTTGTTCCAATCTAACACCCTCGCTGCCTCCTTTTTCTCCTATGTAACTTTCGACGCACATTACCATATTCTCTTGAAAAATACCGTCATAACCGCTTCGGTTATAGTCTTCACCACTATGAGCTATTAATGGATATTCATCAGCCATGCCTACACCATGTGCTATACAACAATAACGATTTTCGTAATACTCTTGTGGAATATGCCAGGCTTGATCACTAAATTCTTTATAACTAAGGCCTGGTTTTAGGAGTTCCATATTTGCGTGAATTTGATCATAAGCAAGATTATAGAGCTTACGTTGACGCATTGTTGGCTTTTCATGGTCAACTGTCCATGTACGTGAGATATCTGCACAATATCCGTAAGGACCAATTAAATCAGTATCAAAACAAACCATTTCACCTGACTTTAGTATTTTATTACTAGATTCCTGCATCCATGGGTTAGTGCGTTGTCCAGATGAAAGCAATCGGGTTTCTATCCATTCACCGCCATGAGCGATATTCTCAAAATGTAGCCAAGCCCAAAGTTCATTCTCAGTTATCCCTGGACGTGTTTCATCATACATTCTTTGAATGCCTTTTTGACAAACTTCAATCGACCATCGCATTAATTCTAATTCATCAATGGATTTAATTTTACGCGCATTCTCCATTAGACTATGGCCTTCGACAATATTGATGCCGTGTTCTTGTAATAGCTTCACTCCAAAGAAATCAGCATGATCGATTGCTAGATTCAAATTATTTTCACCATGATCTTTAAGTACATCAATTAATTCTTCAGCCCAAGTTTGCATTAATTCACTACTTCTTTCTCCTGTAAAAAAATAACTCCAGCTTACTGCGGTTCTAACTTCATCAACCAAAACTTGATCATCATGTAGATTTTCGCAGTTACGAAATTCCCACAATATAACTGGGCCATTTGCAAACACCAATGCATACCGTTCTGGATTATGCAGTGTCCATACCTGCATATTTGATGTATCGGTAGCATAACGTATATTAACTGGGTCAAAGAGCAAAATAGCTGCGCAATCATTAGAGCAGAGCATTTCCTGTACTCTATTTAAACGATAGCGTCTTGCATTTTGATGGATAGCCTGAGTAACCGGATTTTTCAACAAATTTTGAGTTTTTGATTTTTTATGTTCGTTTAAATTCAATTTATTAGATATATTTATATATAAGCCTATTTTACAGTCACTTATACCATTTAGTTAAGGTTTCAGGCAAATGTTATAGCCATTAGTCGTTTTTTTATGACCTAATCCNCTCNCCTCAGGAACGCCACTGCAATACCATTCACAAATATTTTTTCCACTGATTTGTTTCTCGCTTATCTTTTTCCATGAATGGATGGCGTGATCTGGATAAATANTAGATACCGGAAAACTTATAAATAACACTATTGATAATACCTTCCAACAAACGTTGTTTGATCTTTTAGAATCAATCAACATCAANCCTCAATTTCTCGGAGATATATTTTCTGATATCAAGGTTTTCGTCTTCCATAGGGCTATAGTATCCCTGTTTAAAAGAAATAGATTGCATACCCTTTTGTACTCGTTCACAGATATTCCAGTCTTGAATATTTGTAGTATCCCAAAATTCTGCTGCATCATTCGGATCAAAATTATTANTTGCGATTGCTTCTGGATGAAACAATATTTGAAAATCNATAATAGTTTTGCCTGNGTCAACAGGAAAAATAATAAATGCAGCAATATGATCCATAGATAGACTTATTAATAAATTGGGATAAATTGATTGNCCAAAATGCCTTTCTTTTTCAACTGCATTTAGACCAGGAAATGGTGGTCTATTTGTTGTTCCAGAGAAAGTATATGTATTGGTTCCTTTTCTTTGAGGTACGCCCTCCTCCCACATTAAGTCTGAAGCNCCATTTTTTTTAAATGCTGGAACTACTTTACAAAGCTCTGGATGAATGCCGGCACAATGATAACACTCGTTGTAATTCTCAATAATGACTTTCCAATTAGCCTTAATAGTATATTTAATATTAACTTTCGATATTAAGTCTTTTATCGGATAGCGAATAAATTGATTTGGCGTTTTTCCTAAATGATTTTTTAGTTGTATATTATTTTTTCNAATCTTTAGAAAAATAAACCCACCCCAAGTTTCTATTTTTATTTCATTTAAATGATACTGCTGATCTTTNATATTAATTTTAAGATGTGGCGCTTTAAGCAGGCTTCCATCAAAATTATATGNCCAAGAATGGTACGGACATCTAATATTATTTATTAAACGACCACTAGCGCCTTCTTTATCATTATCATCTAATAGTTGACACCCTCGATGTTTGCAGACATTAAAAAACGCTCTAACTACACCATCTTTTCCATGNAGGAGAATAATGCTTTCACCTGTAAGATTGATTACTCTATATTCCCCAGGCTTTGCTAAATCTTTTGTTCTTCCAACGCAAAACCATTCTTTATGAAAAATATTTAGGCATTCTTTTTCAAACCAACTATTTTTGACATAAAAATCTTTATGAAGTGTTTTTTCCATTTTAGTTTTCCGAACTGAATCATGAAGTCATATAGAGTAAATATTAGCTATGATTTTTAATACAGCATTGTAAGTTTACTTATTGTATACCTATCCTAAGTTTAATATTTCCTGGAAGAATNATTTTCTCTCTTTCGAGTAATAATGTTTCAGTTTGNGNATCAATATAACCGACAGGCACAAATTTAACACTATTATTTATCTGATCAAACCCGTGACTATTCATTATTTGAATAGTCATATTATNTCGATCATTTGTACCTTCTTTTATAGCTACTCTTCCTGTTAATCCATTAAAATCAATAGTTCTCAAATGTTGCATAAGATTGCCTCTATTGACTACTTGATTATTATCTTTAATTTTTTTAATGGAGTGACCTATTGCCATAATATGATCATAACTAAGTGCAGCATAAAAAAATGCCTTTGAATTACTATCAATTTTTTTATCTAATTGTTGCTCTAATTTGATTTTAAATTCATTGAGTTTGTCTGAAGGGTTTAAGAAAGTCATGGGCGAAAAATATCCTAAACTTGCATCGATTGCTTGCCTGTTCTCATCAGCAGATATCATTTCAGCAGCAAAAATTAAATACCCCGGTTTGTTGAGTTTATTTTTATGTAAAGATGTAAATAATTTAACTGTGTCAGGAGTTGGTGCTGTAATAAGGATATTCTGAATCTTAAGATCTATTACTTCTTTTATAAATTTATCAATGGTCAATTGATCTGTGTCACGTGGATACGAATATTCCTTTTTTATATTAATTTTATTCTTTTTTGTTGCCTCATGTATAACTTTACTAGCACCTTGTCCCCAAGCATCAGTTGTAAAAAAATACGCGATATCCAAGACCTTTAGTTGTTTTGCTACATCGATTAGATATCTTTCGTATAATTCGCTTGGTGTAACTACACGTATAAACCACGGATGATCTTCGATAGAAGAAAGGTTTGATGCATTAGCTCCATTTGAAATTACTGGTATTCGATATATTTTTGCTTTTTCAGAAATCTTTACTGCAGGTCCACTACAATCAGCACCTGTTATAACTAAAATATTTGATTTTTTCATTAAGGTTTCAGCCATTAATCCAGCGTTTTCTGGCCAACAATGATAATCGATAATATTCTCTTTTTTCATTCTGACTTTATTATCACCAATCATTCCAGATTGATTAATTTCTTTTATTGCCATATGAGCAGCTAATAAAGAATAATGACCCCAGTCAGAATATCTTCCATCCCTGTAATGATAAGTATACATTCCGCCAAAATCATAAATTTCTTCAGCTGAAATATTACTTGATAGTAAAATACCGGTAATTAATAAAATAAAGTAATTTAAGTAAATCATAATTATTTAATCATAGACAAAAAAACTTAAAAAAAAAGCCCGCATAAGCGGGCTTTTCATATTTTCAACTTCTTTTTGTTATGGCTTCAATCGATTGACTAAGTTCATAACAACGATGGTGCACGATGCTGCTGCATAAACGCCAGCAAACACTGACAGTATAGAGGTAACAAAACCACCTATAGCTGGTATACCACCCGCGCCACCAGCCATCATTCCAAGTGCGATGGTTGTGACAAGTACTCTCATTTGATCGCCTTCAGAAATATAGTATCCAACTACGACACCAAGAACTGCGAGAATTGCTCCCTCTGATGGAATCATACCCGGAGCCAAAGCGGCAATAATAGCAACGAGAGCGGTGACTTGTTTGACAGTTTTTCCAATATCCATAACTCATCCCCTTTTTTCGTTTTATTTAATTCGCACAGAAGGCTGTGCAATTTCCGTACTTCACTAAGTATTAATACTTAACACTTTTATTCTGACATTTGAGTGTATCAGTAATAATGTTTTTCTCTACTAAATATATCAAAAAAAACCATATATGGGTTTTATGAAACATATTATGAGTATTTAATTAAAAAAACATCATAGATTTATATTTTTTTAATTTTTTTTAAAAAAAACCNAATTAAATTCTTAATTTTTCCATTAATCTATATTGCTTATTTTTGTGAATTTAAATAGTTTGATANTTGNCTAAGGGTAGGATTTTCAAANAGGTCATCTATTGAAATCATTCTTGGNTACTCTTCTTCTATTTCTAACATAATTTCAGTTAAGGTCAATGAGCTAATTCCTACTTCAAATAAATTATCATCTGCGTTAATTTCGATTCCTTCTGAATATTTAGATGTAATAGAGATTAAATCATCAAGAACTGTATTGGTCTCANATGAATCTGATTTCTTATTGAAATTTTTAGTGGCATTTTTTAAATCATCGATAATTTGATCAAATTTTCCTTCCGAATATTCTTGAGCAAGTTTTAGCCTCTGAATTTTTCCGCTGGTGGTTTTGGGAATTGTTTTATTAGGTATCACATATTTAATCTCAATCCCCAAAATCTTNCCTATTACTGATCTTATATGATTGATAATATTTACAGCAGAACTAAGGTCTTTTCTATGAAGAAAAAATATGATTAATTGATCAGTCTGATCAACTGGGTNCGATGCTCTGCAAGCAGCTACCATNCCTAATTCAAGTTTTTTANCTTGAGTAATAATTTCTTCAATGTCATGAGGGTAATAATTTTGTCCATTAATAATAATAATTTCCTTTAATCTGCCTGTTATAACTAATTCATTTCCAATTTTAAATCCATAATCACCTGTTTTTAACCATTGATCACTAGTAAACATTTCTTTTGATGTTTTTGGGTCGTTGTAGATTTTACTGGTAACATTATCGCCTCTGATTTGGATGTGCCCTATAACATTTTCAGGAACTGCCTTATCATTTAAATCAGTTAATCGAAATTCACAATTTCCTAACGCCTCACCAACTTTAACAAAAGTAATGGTATCTTCATTAGGCTGAGATGGAATAACTGTTTCGCCAGCACTAACAGAATNTCTTTTAAGGCTTATTGTTGAATATTTTTTGTTTAACGNAGGAAATGTAACTNCNAGCGTNGCTTCNGCAAGNCCATACACCGGAAACATAGTNTCNTGATTTAAACCNTAGGNTCTCAGNGCATTTATGAANTGATTACAAATGNTTGATGATATTGGNTCAGCCCCATTAATNACTAAACGAACACAAGATAAGTCAAGCAANATATNTTGAGATTTTTCAAANTGNTTCAAATAATGNTTATATCCAAAATTTGGNGAACTAAGAATTGTTGCTTTATNTTCACTTGCTTTTTTTAGCCACAATAAAGGCCTTCTTATAAATAGATTAGTATCCATAATAGAATGGCTTAATCCGGCGCCTAATAATGATATATGATTACCTATTAATCCCATGTCATGAGTTAATGGCATCCAACTTAACACGCTATCATGTTTTGTAAAATTAAGTTTTTTTGCAATNGAATATANATTTGATGTTATATTTTTATGTGAAAGNACAATACCTTTCGGTACAGTTGTTGATCCAGATGAGTATTGNATAAATGCAATATCATTTGGATTTCTTTGTAAAACANTTCCTTTTAGCTGAGAATTATCTGCTGTGATGCAATGGCTTGTTAGTAAAGATTTGGAATCAGATATATTTCGATTTTTAACAAATTTTGTCAATCGCTCAAGGGTATCATTATCAGTTANAAGGCTGGGATGATTCAGATGTTCTGCCACATGAAATAACTTTGATTTATGCTCATCACTAATACCGGGNGCTACAGGAACAGGAATTATCCCGCCTAATATTGATGCCCAAAATGAAAGNAGAAAACGTTTATTTGATGTCGTTAAAATTATAAGTTCATCATTNGGTTTTATCCCTTTTGACTGTAATGNACCAAGAAATAGTAATGTTTCTTGCCAAAATTGTTCNAANGTTAGNGTGTNTTCATCTTTTTCTCCACTNATGAATCGAATGATGCCCTGTGATTGTTTTTGATCCTCAAAAAGATCAATTAGAGTTTTGTACTGTTTTATCATCGAAGCCTATCTGAGTTTCGGTTGAAGATAAATTTCATTTTTTGAACGAAGATTGATTCCTAAATTAAGATCAGGAAATTGTTCTTCCGAATTCATTGTAAATTGTTTGATCAGAATACCAAGATGTATTTTCATTTCTAAAAATGAGAAGTATTCACCCAAACATCTTCTGGGNCCTAATGAAAATGGATAATATGATTTTTTTAATTCCTTGTCGTCGTTNGCAAATCTTGAAGGATCAAAATNATTTGGATTGATCCAAAANTTTTCAGTTCTATGTAAGATGTATGGTGAAAAGTAAATATCAGTATCTGGCGGTATATCGTATTCTGTTAATGTATCTTCCTTCAGAGATTTCCGTGAAAACAACCATACAGGAGGATATAAACGAAGAGTTTCCTCTATGACCCATTGCGTGTATTTCATTTGATTGATAGATTCAAAGTTTATGGAATCAATTTTGGGGATTATTTTTTNTGATTCTNATAAAAGTAATGTTTCAACTGATGGATGTTGAGATATGAGATACCAAACCCAATTTAAAGTCCCGGCTGACGTTTCATATCCAGCAATTATTAATGTGACGATTTCGTCAATTAATTCTTTATCTGAAAAAGTANGGCCATTTTTATCCTTAGCTTCAACGTACATTGATAGAAAATCATATTGATTATTTGCTTTTGACTGTCGACGACGTGTAATTATTTCAAGTATGAAAGTTCTTAATTTTCTCATTTTCATGACAACGGTAAGATCACGTACTGAATCTTCGCTTAAAAATGAAAANGGATTTGAACCATCCTTAACAATCATATCTTCATAGTCATCACCAAAGATAGANAGCAAAATCAATTCCAAGGCAAAGGTACCCATTTCTTGTGTAATATTTAATGTTGATTTTGATGTAGCCNCCCTCTTCCATTTTATTGCTCGACTTTTTGTGCATTTGATCATTTGCATAATTAATTTATGTATATTCTGTCTAGAAAAAGATGGCTGAATCATGGTTCTTGCGCGTCTCCATGTATCACCATTACTAACAATTAGACCGCTTCCAAGTAACATTTCAATGCGTTCAAATCCAGGGCCTTTTGCATATCTATTATAGTTACGCACAAGAATTTGATGAATCTCACTTGGGTCATTTATAAATAATGCAGATCGTCCATTTTTATTCTTAATCGTGACGATATTTCCATATTTTTTCTGTATATTTTGGAGATTTAAGAGAGTTGTTTTATTAACATCAATATCCATTGTTTCCTTTGGACCAGGAGCTAAACGAAAAGATTTAGTATTTTGTGTCATTATTTTTTAAGGATTAAGCTCAAGAAAATTATACATCTTAATTTAATATTACATTGACCAAAGCATTACTAGTACTGCAAAATCATTTTATTGTGGATAATAAGTTTAAGAAATCAAATTTTAATCAAGGTGATTCGCCATCTAGCTATCATGGAAAAAGGAAATTATCTCTCGGAAGAAGGATCTATTATCTATTTGGGTTGCCCCTCCTCTTACTGTTAATCAATATCCTCTGGAAGACCTACCGTATCGAAAAAATAATTGGTAAAGAAATTGTTGCACGAGTAATTAATGATAACAATATTTATGCACCAACATATTGGCATCAACATACAATACTTTGTATGTGTATGATCCGTGGGTGGATAACCCGAGGATTTAAAACTGGATTTATAATTTCACCATCTGTGGATGGAGAAGTCCCTGCAAGAATTGCAAAGTCATGGGGAGCTAAAGTAATACGAGGTTCATCTGTAAGAACCGGAGCTCTTGCCATGAGAGGTATCCACAAGATAATGAAACAAGGATTCTCTATTGTTTCTGCTGCGGATGGACCTCTAGGTCCAAAATATGAATTTAAATCTGGTGTAGTGTTGATTTCTAAAATTGGTTCAGCCCCAATTCTTCCATTATCTTGTGCCGCTGAAAAAGCATGGTATTTAAATCGGTGGGATGATTTTATGATACCAAAACCATTTTCACGTGTTGTTCTTGCTATTGGGGAACCAATTCATCCAGATAAATCAACTACTATGGATGAACTTCAAGCTGCCAGAGATTTTGCTGAAAATTCGATCAATTCACTTTCATTAGAAGCACAAAAAATATTTGATTGAAGAACTTATAATGATGAATGATATGAAACTAATAAAAATCTCAATCTTCTTTTTTACTTTTACTAATTTATTTTATCTCAATCAATTATATGCCAGTCAAAGTTTAACCCCCCACAATGCTGAATATTCAGTCAATATAAGGGGTATTAAAGGAAAATTAATAACATCATTGGAATCATCAAAATCGACATATAAGAGTCGATCAATGATTCAAGCTTCTGGTTTCGCCAAGTTACTACTGCGAGGATCAATTCGTGAGCTTTCTGTATTTAATGAAACTCAGAATTCAATATATCCCAACACATTTTCTTCAATTGATGCCTTGTCAAGAAAACCCAGAAAAATTAATCTTAGGTTTGATTTGGATGAAAACATAGTCAAAGGAAATATTGATAATGAAACTATTCGATTGAAATTTGATCAAGCAACATATGATAGAGAATCATTAAAATATGCTTTAATGCATTATTTACTCAACAACAAAAAATTAGTTAATTTTAAACTCATCGAAGATAATGAACTAAAACAACTGCTTATTACTAGCATTGGTTCAAAGCTAATTAAAACACCATATGGTGAGTTTGAAGCGATTGGAATTAAACATGCAGGGGTTAATTCATCGAAAGAAAGTATCTTTTGGTGTGTAGAAAAATTAGGATATCTTCCTGTAAGAATTGAACAATACAGAAATAATAAACCCTGGATGACAGCTGTTTTAATAAAATACAACAACCTTCTTATCTCGCCTTGACACACCTTTAATATAAATTCTGTTTTCTCAAAAAAATGAGCATGAATAAAAACAATATTGTTTCGATGACATGGGCCGGGGTTCCAAAAATGCTCTCCCAGCAACCCAAAGAAGCAGATATTGTGATCATTGGCGGTGGAATTATTGGGGTCTCAACAGCATTATTTTTAGCCAAACAGAACATTCGAGTTGTTTTATGTGAAAAAGGCTTTATAGCCGGAGAACAGTCAGGTAGAAATTGGGGGTGGGTCAGGGTTCAAGGAAGAGACACGAGAGAAATTCCCATGATGCTAGAATCTCTCAATATATGGAGAAACTTATCTGATGATATAGGCGAAGATGTTGGCTATGTTGAAGGAGGATGCCTTTACTCCGCGAGAACTCAAAAAGATCTGAAACATTATTCTGAATGGTTGGATGTTGCTCATGAATATGATATTCCCACAACAATCATTGACGGCGAGAAACTAGCTAACATAGCTGGAGAATCATCAAAGCAATGGATAGCTGCTATGTATACTCCAAATGATGGTCGCGCAGAACCTCACAAGGCTACTCCTGCAATCGCAAAAGCAGCGTCTAGGTTCGGAGCAAAAATATTAACTGGATGCACAGTTCGTGGTATTGAAACACAAGCAGGCAATGTTTCATCAGTCATTACAGAGTATGGTTCCATAAAAACAAATCAGGTTCTCTGTGCCGCAGGGGCATGGACTTCACTTTTTTGTCGCTCGTTAGGAATTAATGTTCCGCAATTAAAAGTACGAGGAACAGTTGCTAGAACAGCGCCTGTAGCAACTAATATATATGGTAATATTTTTGACAAATATATAGGAATTAGACGTCGTCAGGATGGTGGTTATACAATTGCCCATGGATCTGTACTTGACCATGGAATAACTCCTTCAACAATAAAATATGCATTAATGTATATTCCTGCCTTGATAAAAGAAATTAATGTATTGAGATTATCAATTGGAAAAGATTTTATTAATGAGCTAAAAACACCAAAACAATGGCAATTAGATGANGTATCTCCATTTGAAAAANATCGTATTCTTAATCCANANCCTAATCCTAAAGTCTTACGNTCTATCAAAANAAATCTAGGNAAAACATTTCCAGAATTAAAAAATGTTGAAATTATCGAGTCATGGGCAGGAATGGTTGAAACGACTCCTGACGTTATTCCAATCATTTCTGACTATAAAAAAATACCTGGTTTTTATATTGCCACTGGATTTAGCGGTCATGGATTTGGTATTGGGCCTGGCGCTGGCAAATCAATTGCAACGATGCTAATGGGTAAGGAGCAAAGCATAGATCTCTCTCCTTTTAAATTACGTAGGTTCTTTGATGGTAGTAAAATTCAGCCGCAATCAACAATATAGAACTTACATTTAANTTCTAGAATAAATCACTAAAATCATTATTATTTTTATAATATTCTGATAGTCAATATTTAATTATTTAAATCAGCAGAAGTTGTTTTTTTATTTTTTTATATTCCTTTTCTAACTGTTCAATTAATAGTTTTGTTTCGGGGATATCATTAATATTACCTACACCTTGACCAGCGCTTAAAATATCTCTCCATGCTTTTACTGCGTCTGCACCTTCACTGCTAAAATTCATTGACTTTTTGCTTTTATCTTCTAAATTGTCAGGGTCGAGCCCTACTTTAGTAATACTTTTTTTAAGATAACTCCCACGAACACCAGTAAATAAAGACGTACAGATAATATCATTAGCAACACTATCTACGATCATTTGTTTATGCTCATTAGTTGCATTGGCTTCTTTTGTTGAAATAAAACGTGTCCCTATATATGCGAGGTCAGCTCCCATAGCTTGAGCTGCTAGAATGTCTCCTCCAGAAGTTATACTTCCTGAAAGAATAATTGTTCCGTCAAATATTGCTCTAACTTCCTTGACCAATGCAAATGGACTGAGTGAGCCACAATGACCACCCGCTCCCGCACAAACTGTGATTATTCCATCAACACCTTGTTCTATAGCTTTCATAGCATGTCTTATATTAATTACATCATGAAAAACAACACCTCCATAGCTATGTACNGCAGAAACAACTTCTTCTGGCGGTCTTAGACTGGTAATGATTATTGGCACCTTATATTTAACACAAAGCTCCATATCATAATGAAGGCGGTCATTACTACGATGTACTATTTGATTTACGGCATATGGGGCAACTGGTTTGCTTGGGTTAGCTGATTTGTATTCATCTAAATCATCATTAATTTTTTGTAACCAGTCATCAAGTTTTTCTTTTGGCCTGGCATTTAATGCTGGAAAAGCGCCGACAATACCTGCCTTACATTGTGCTATTACAAGATCTGGGTTTGAGACAATAAACAGCGGCGCTCCGATAACAGGAATGCTAAGTGTATTTTGCAAACATTTTGGTAGAGCCATTTTTATTTTCCAGATTTTTTAGACCAACATAAATTTTCCGTCACAGTCCGCTATAAGAGTATTGTCACTTTTAAGCCTTGCTTCGCCTTTTAAAAGAATTAGTCTTCTTTTTTCTTTTTCAATCCAGCCTTTTAATTTGATAGTTTGGCCAACTTCTAGTGATTTTCGATAACGAATTTCGCATTTTGCAGTATATGCTTTTCTTTTTGCTAGATATAAAACATTAGCCATAACATCATCAAGGGCAGCATAGATAATGCCTCCATGTACGGTATTTTGATAACCAACATGCGTATCATTAGCGGTAAAAATACCTGAACAGATATTATTTTCATTAATGGAAAAAGTAATTTTTAAACCATCCGGGTTATCTTGCCCGCATGCAAAACACATGGGCGCNGCATCAAAGTCTTTCATATTAATTCAATTCTTGTTTTCCAAATTATAATTGTAATCAAAACTACATAATCTATGGTATNTGTTGNTCTATAACAATATTAAAGCCTTTTAAAAAATTTTCTGAACTGATAATAATACTTCCATACCAGTCACCTGATTCAGCTACAGGATTATTACCATCAGAAGTTCTTGCAATAATTTCTAATTGATTAAAATTAGTTAATGTTGTGCCAGGTATCATTACATTGTCATTACTTAAAATAATGTCTAGNGGTAGCTCGGATGTTTTTCTTCTAATAACAGCAATTGGTGGTCTCGGATTATCCGGATCTCGAGCGATGATGAAGAGGTTTGTGTCATGTTTAAACATTATGTTTATATTTTTTTTTAAACTAACTTTCAGAGGTATTTTAATATCCTCGTCAGTGAAGCTTACAATTGTTTCATTGCCCNTCCATTCTGCTATTTTTGATAACAAAATATTTNTAATATCTTCAGGAGGAGAAGAATTCAACAAGCGTTGCCATCGTGATACTGCTAATTCTTGNTCATTGAATGATGATGCAATGAGNCCACCATAGAAAAGCGCTTTTGGATTATCTGGATAGATATGTAATGCATTGTCAAATAAACTGACAATTTCCTCAGAAAAATTTCCATTATTCAAAAACAACAAGGATTCTGCTAAATCGGAGAATGATNCAGACTCTGGGAATTCTTGTATTTCAAGAACTCTTCTATAAGCATCAGCTGCTTGCTGATAGTTCTCGGTTACAATACTTGATCTCCCTAACATNCTCCATCCTTGAATATCCNCAGGAGATTTTTCAAGGCGCTCGGCAAGAGNCTCAACCATATCATTAGCNGTATTATCTTGGGTGATAGTTTCTATATCNGGATTTCCAATAATAGAATATATATAAAGTGTAATAACGAGTGAAGGTACAAGAATCAGAATAAATTTCTTATTTATTTTTTCTTCTGATGCATAGATTGGCCAAAGTATTATTAGTGACATCAATGCTAACAATAGGATAAAAGTTACCCAAAGCATTTTATAATGGCGCCTCATCGCTGTCATCAAATTGAAGATTCATTCGTTTACGAATAATCTTGATGATGATTATACCGCCAGCTAATAGAAGTAATAGAGGTGAAAACCAAATTAAAAACGTTTTTTCATTCAAAGGTGGTTGATAGAGGACAAAATCTCCATATCGATCAACAAGGAATTGTTTAATTTCACTTTCACTACGGCCANTCTCTAATAATCGACGAATTTCATTGCGAAGATCAACAGCTAAAAAAACATTTGAATCTTTGATGCTTTGGTTTTGGCAAACTAAACATCGTATTTCTGAGATTAACTGTTCATATTTAGATTGCATTACGGGATCTTCAAACACGGGGCCATTATCAATTGCTTTAACGCTTATAGAAAAACNAAAAACCATTAAGAAAAAAACTATTTTTTTCACTGTAAATTCTCTTTTTCTATTTTTATCCTGGGGATAAACTCTTGTTGCCATATTTTCTCTGTTAAAGGACTAATATGTTTGTATAGNACTTTTCCAGTAGAACCAATCAGGAATGTTTCTGGAGCNCCATAAACACCCCAATCAATACCTACTCTCCCAGTANGATCAAATGCAGTATCGACATATGGNTCTCCTAACTGATCAAGCCAACGTAATGCATCNGATCTTTGATCTTTCCAATTTAGCCCATAAATTGGAATAGTTTTGCGTTTCGAAAGTNCCATTAAAAATTGATGTTCTTCACGNCAACCTATACACCAAGTNGCCCAAACATTTAATAAAATCATTTCATTTTTATAACTATCATTTCCAACCAACCTATCGGGATGATTGAGAGAAGTTAATTCATAATCAGGGGCATCTTTATTCAACAAAGGTGATGGTAATTCAGATTTGTTACGATCAAGGCCGATTATAAAAATAGGAATAATTAAAATAAAAAATATTACTGGTAATAAAAAACGTGACATCTTATTTACCTTTAAAAATCATATTTTTGATTTAGCACTTCTACGATATCTTGTATCACTAATCGCAATTAAACCGCCAAAACCCATAATAATACAGCCCAGCCAAATAAACCTAATTAAAGGTTTATATTGAATTCGTACGCTCCACGAGTCACTGCTTATCGGTTCTCCTAAAGCTACAAATAAGTCATGCCCCCAAAGTTTTAGGATTCCTGCTTCTGTCATTGGATTTTGTTGCACCATATAGGTACGTTTTTGAGGGCGTACTGTACCAATAAATACCCCATTCTTTCGTATTTCGATTTCACCCTCAATAGCTTCANAGTTTGGGCCATTTANATTTTTTATACCATGTAATTCAAAATTATAACCAGCTACTTCAATAGGATTTCCTATTTGCATTCTACGATCAGTTTCAATATTAAAGGAAGAAATAATGGTTACACCAAGAATGAATACGCCAACACCAAAATGGGCGACTGTCATACCTATAACTGAACGTGACATTTTGTTGGAATTTTTAATTGAAATAATTAGAGGTTGCAAGGAAGAAAATATTACCCACATTGATGAAATAGTACCTACAGTTACTAGTAAACCAGTTCTCCCGTATATTAAAACTGGTATTAACGCTCCGATAATGATGGCGACAACTGCTGGAATCTTCAATTTTTTAGTTAATTGAACAAATAGTTCGCTTTTCCATGAAGCATGCATCCCAACACCGATTAAAAATACGAGAGGAATTGTGGGTATGATAAATGCTATTTCAAACCACGGAGCGCCTATTGAAATCTTTCCTAAATNTAATATTTCCATGACTAGTGGAGATAATGTTCCGATCAAGATTAAAGTTGCAGCAATTACAAGTAACACATTATTAAGTAATAAAAATGTTTCTCTTGAAAGTGGTTTAAAACCAACCTGAGAATCAAGTGAGGGCGCTCTCCAAGCATATAATAATAATGCCCCGCCAATAACAATTGTTAGAAAAGCTAAAATGAAAATTCCACGCTGAGGATCAGTTGCAAAAGCATGAACAGAAACTAAAATTCCTGATCGTACAAGAAAGGCGCCTAATAGACTAAGTGAGAACGCGGAAATCGCCAATAACAACGTCCAACTTTTAAATAAACCCCTTTTTTCGGTCACAGCAAGAGAATGTATAAGTGCTGTTCCTACTAACCATGGCATAAAAGAGGCATTTTCAACAGGATCCCAAAACCACCAACCGCCCCATCCAAGTTCGTAGTAGGCCCACCAACTTCCTAATGCAATACCAATAGTTAAAAATATCCANGCAGCTGTTGTCCATGGNCGCGTCCATCTAGCCCAACGTTGATCCAGNTCTCCAGTAATCATGGCTGCAATTGCAAATGAAAATGCTACGGAAAATCCTACGTATCCTGCATATAAAATAGGTGGATGTATTACTAAGCCTGGATCTTGAAGTAATGGGTTTAGGTCAGCCCCATCAAATGGCACTGGAAATAATCTCACAAATGGATTTGATGTAAATAACGTGAACAATAAAAAACCGAAACATAATATTCCTTGAACACTAATAACACGAGCAGCAAATTTTTTGGGTAAGTTGTCACTAAAANTTCCTACTGCCACAGTCCATATTGACATAAGTAATATCCATAATAATAACGATCCTTCATGGGCGCTCCAAACAGCTGCAATTTTATAGAAAACAGGCAAACTACGATGTGAATGATTAGCGACGTACAAAACTGAAAAATCATCTTGCAGGAATGAATANGTCAAACATACAAATGCAATACAAATAAATAAAAACTGGCCAATGGCAAAAGTTTTTGCACTTGATATAAATATCTGATTATTTATATGTGAGCCATAAAGCGGCAAGACACATTGNAGAAATGCCATAGTCATAGCTATAACCAAAGCAAAATGACCAATTTCAGGAATCATGATTAAGTGCTATCTGTAATAGAAGTTTTTTCAATAACATGTTCTTTAAGAGACTCTGCGACTTCAGGTGGCATATAATTTTCATCGTGTTTTGCTAAAACTGTTTTTGCTTCAAAAACACCTAGGTTATTTAATCTTCCATGAGCAATAATTCCTTGCCCTTCACGAAATAAGTCGGGCAGAATACCTTGGTAATGGACCTCAAGGGTATTAAAATTGTCAGTTAATATGAAAGTAACATTTAACGTATCTGATTCACGACTTACACTTTTATCTACAACTAAGCCGCCAACTCTAAAATCCCTATTAAACGGAATATTTTTTTCATTTACTACATCACTAATGCCAATAAAAAACATCATGTTTTCTTGAAAAGCTCTAAAAGTTAAAGTAGCAGCAACAATAACCCCCAACGCAACTAGGGCAAAAGCAAGTATTCTTTGATTTCTCGGTTTCATTTTTTTTGGTTTAATCTTTTAATATTTTCTTCAACGGTCTTTATNTTTTTTCTGAAATGTACTTTTGCTCTTATATAACATATAAGTAAAACGATCACCGCCAATGCAAAGGAGCTCCACACGTAATACCCATAAAGACCCATGGAAAAAATACTATTCATAATTTTCTCTCGCGATAAGATTTCTTACCCAGTTAGTATTTTGTTGTCGATACAGTATCTCGCCTCTTATTCTAATTAATATTAATGCACAAAAGTAAAAACAAAACCCCAATATCATTAACACTAAGGGGTACAGCATCGATGGATCTATGGATGGCCCGTCTGCTCTAAATAAGGTTGGNCCTTGGTGTAATGAACTCCACCATTCAACAGAAAAATGAATTATTGGTACATTAATTGCGCCAACTAAAATTAGTATCGCTCCGGCTNTATCTGCTTTTTTTAAATCATCGACTGATGAGTGCAGTGCAATAAAACCAATATATAGAAAAAACATGATTAATTCGGATGTTAATCGTGGATCACCCCACTCCCACCATGTTCCCCACATAGGACGTCCCCATATTGATCCAGTTAAAAGAGCTAGGAACGTCAACCATGCACCAACAGGAGCAGCGCTAATTGATACGGTATGAGCTAGTTTAATCCTCCATATTAATCCTACAAATGAAGCGGCGGCCATAATTGTATAGATCATTATAGAAAGATAGGCAGCAGGTACGTGNACGTAAATAATTCGAAAAGCATCTCCCTGCTGNTAATCAGCTGGAGCAAAGAATANNCCGCTTATTACGCCTATTATTAATTGTAATATTCCAATAATCAGTANCCATGGAATNATTCTTTTAGCAAAATCAAAAAAATAAGGNGGGGACGATAATTTATGTATAAATTTCCACATANCTGATATTTTACTCGTTTCCGATCTTAACTGCAGATGCTGTTGCAAACGGAGCAAAGCTTAAAGTAATAATTAAATATGCCATAAGAAAATATAAACCTGCTGNTGTTGGATTATTTGTTTGAGCCAAAGAAACAGTTTGCGATCCAAATATCAATATTGGCATAGCAAGAGGCAAAATTAGTAAACTCACAAGAATGTTATTTCTTTTTAAACCTATTGTAATAGCTGATGCAACTGAACTTAGAAGGCTTAAACTCATGGTTCCCATAATTAAAGTTAGCACCATTATTGAAATAGTATTAATTTCAAGGTTGTAGGTTATAGCAATGATTGGACATATTAAAGTCAGTGGAAATCCACTTACTAGCCAGTGAGCTAAGGTTTTACCTAACATTAGTAGAGGAAGCGGTTGCGGACTTAATAGCAACTGATCAAGACTGCCATCTTCAAGGTCATTTAAAAAAAGACTATTAATGGGCAAAAGTGATGAAAGAAGAGCAGCAACCCAAATAACTCCAGAAGCGATACCGGCAAGCTTTTCTGGAGACGGATCAAGCGCCAGAGGAAATAAAGTGGAAACCATAACGAAGAAAAAAATAGGATTTAATAAATCTCCAGGGCGTTTATAAGTTAATAAAATATCACGAATCAAAATTCCTTTAAAACCCTGAAATAAAGTTGGTTGGGTTTGATTCTTCATTAGAGATTTATCCGGTTTGAAATTAAATCATGAGAAATTTCATGGTGAGAAGCTAGTACACATAAACCTGAATTTTTAGCGTGATTATTAATTAAATCTATAACTAATGATTGCCCGGTTGCATCCAAATTGGACAGCGGCTCATCCATCAACCACAATTTCACATCAATAAGGCACATACGAACTATAGCAGCACGTTTTTGCTGACCAACCGATAGAAATCGAAATGGTATTTTAGAAAATTCAGTTAACTGNAAGCGTTTAAGAGAATCTTCCAATTTTTCCATAGACATTTTTCTTAAAGAGGATTCAAATTTAATATTTTCTAATATAGTTAAATCGCCNTTAAATCCGGGNTTATGTGAAAGACATGCAATATTNTTATGAAANGATTGCCTTTGAGAGATTATATTTTTACTACTCCAAAANAAAGANCCATTATCGGGNTCNATAAGGCCAGCGATAACCTTAAGTAGAGATGTTTTACCGGAACCATTTTCACCNTGTATTAATAAAAGATCACCTGGCTTAACTATAAAATTAAGATTAGTAAATAATTCTCTTCCACCACGTGCTAATGAAAGATTNTTCGCGTTTAGATTATCAGTCGACACAGATATTTTTTTCGTTTTTTAAATCATCATTATAATTCATAAATGTCATTGCTAATATGAAATTCTAATAAAGATACGCATTTCAATGCTATAACGGTAAAATTGCNATATGAGCAAAAAAATTCATNNAATTTTACTNAANAAGTCNAAATCTCANTTTAATCACATAAAAAAGATAATTGAAACCAATGGNNTTCTTACATTAGANNCNGACAAAGAAGNNNTGTTTATCCATATGGCGCGNTTAGTTANAAATCAACAATTATCCACTAAAGCNGCNAGAACAATTTGGTTAAGAATAGNAAAAGATATAAAAAAACACTCANAATANAAGACTTCNCTAAATATTCATAAACTTAANAATCTAAGNTCTTTTGGATTNTCAAANAANAAGACCAANGCAATTATTTGTTTAAAACAAGCTTTTTTAGATAAACAAATTGTTNAAGAAAAAATTCTTGAAAGCACNCATTCTCNAATTACACAAACAGTNAATAAGATATGGGGATTTGGTGATTGGTCNGCTGATATGATTGCNATGTTTTATTGTGGTNTACCCAATATATGGTCTAACGGTGACCTTGCATTNAACAAAGGTCTTACTATTTTATGNNAAAAAGAAAATACNAAAAAAGAAGAAATTCTTGANNANTATAAACCTCATCTTTCNTATTTAGCNTTACATATATGGAANNATTTAGATTAATTGCTTCCAAACATNNNATCTCTACTTAGATCTGCAATGGCATCNATAATNNTTCCATAATTTTCGTANAATTCCTTGGATTCACCATCNTTNANNGTATTAGGTGAATTNATATCNTCAGACAAATTAAGTANGCCAATCTTGTCTAAGAAACGCGTTACCTTAATCCAGCGACCAATGTTATTGACTTTAAAGTTTCCCAAAATTCCCCAGTCTTGAACCGACCCCCCAGTGGGATGATATTTTGTTATTCTCGTAAAAATAATATCATTTTCACGGTCAACAAATATGTATTGACCAAATTTCCCGCTGGCATTAAAAATAGTTCCCTCTTCATCGTGCTTTGAAATCCACCAATGAAGGGAATAACCCCGTTTATGATCTGTCCACCAATCTGGCGTGGTATCCCAGACCTCTGAGAAAGTCTCATCAACAAATGTTTTTGATATAATTTCTTGCCCATCCCATTGACCATTTCTTGAAAACATCAGGCCAAATCTTGAGTAGTCCCTCGCTGACATATCGATGCAACAGTAGGTCATAACATTCCCTGCCCCATCGCGCCAAAGGGTATAATTGGTCAGTCCAATTCTATTAAAAATCCTGTCTTTCAATAGTTCGTCGGCCATCTTACCCGTGGCATTAAATAAAATATCTCCGAGCAGCATAGAATTAACGTTATTGTATTCAAATAATGTATTGGGTTCTTTTTCCAGCATTATGCTCTTAGCGTATGCAAGCTGATCTTTCAGGAAGAACATATTTTCATGCTGATTCTCAGGATATTGCAATCCGCTTGCCATATTCAAAACATCCCTGATGGTTATATCTGATCGTTCGTCATTAAAATATTCGAGATACTTGCTAACCCTATCATCGAGACTATCAATCTCTCCTAAATCGATAGAAATACCGATGAGAGCTGCATAAAAACTTTTAGCCATTGACCAAGATGTCCCATAGGATGAAGCGTTAGCTCCTTCTGCATAACGCTCACCAATAAGAAATCCATTTTTTATTAGTACTACTGATTGCGTTGATGGATCTTGAAAAGATAAATCGAATAACCTTTCAACTTTCAATGGGTCAATATTAACGTCAATAGGCATTTTTTGTTGCCATTTATCCGTGGGAAAAACAGATTCATCTGCAAATGCATTTACAGACATACACATAATGACTAGAGGGAAAAATTTTTTCATAATTTAACAATCCTTAATTATTTTTTTAAAGCTCTTCTAGTTCTTTTCTTATCTGTTCAAGTAACTTATTACTTTCTTCATTGACGCTGAGTAGTTCGCTTAATTTATTGCTTCTCAAAGCAAGTTTACATTCTTGCAGTTCATTTAATAGAAGCTCTCGAGAAATAACACGCTCACGATTATCAACATATAATTTATATATTATGACGAGTAACAATAAAACTATTACAAAGTCCATCTTATTATCTCCCATTAATCAAAATAATAATCAAATATTATATTTTTATACTTTAATTAATCTAATTTATTGAATAATAATACAATGCTTAAAAATTTTTACTACTAAATAAAAACTTTATCTAAAGTAAAGTATAAGAATAATTATTTATATTATTGTTTTTAATAAAAATAATACTTTATTGCGTGGAATAATATCTAGTATCTAAGGTACTTATTAAATCAAGTTCCAATCTCCACCAAGGCTACCCGGTTTACTCCACTACAAGCCAATACAAGATCTCCATCTGCTGTTGTCATCATCATACGGACAATGCCACCGCCAGAGGGTATTCCCCATGACTGAAATTGTTGGGTCTCCGTGTCAAAACGAACAAGTGTGTTCGGTCGCATCGATGTTTCGCTATACCAAATAATATTACCAGTAGAGGTAATTCCATAAGGTTTAGATTGAGAGCCCCCTGGAGACAGCCATTCCTGAACATTTCCAGTATTTGGGTCAAAGCGGCCTAAATAACCTCGAGTGTAATCTGTGTACCACACAACATCATCCGGGGTTAATGCTATTCGTCGCGGGCGAGAGTCAGGATGCGGTAGTTCATATTCTGTAATTTTGAGTGTTTCAGGATTGATATTACCCACACGATTGCCCCTAAAATCAACATACCAGGGGACTCCTGCAGAGTTTACTTGAATGCCGTAGGGATATGTTCCTGAAGTCGGAGTCGCAGTAACTATCATTTCTTCAGTGTCAGGCACAAACTTCCCTACATGCCCAGATTGGAGAGTAAACCAAAGTGTCCCAGATTGGTCGAAAATAGGCGTATGAGGACCACGAGTACCATCCGGCACTGGATATTCATTAACACCGCCTGTTATCGGATTTAACATACCAATATAATCTCCTGATACAGCTGTAAACCAAATGTTGCCATCCTTGTCTTCAACAAGTCCATGTGGCCCTGAGTCTTCAACTTCAAGTGGGAATTCATGCATTTCCCCTGTAGAAGGATCCACTTTTCCGAGTAGATTTTTCATTTGACCAGTCCACCAAATAGTATTATCACTCGCAGCAAGTGGGTCGTGAGGACGTTGACCTAAAGTCGGAGCCATCCATTCTTTTATCTTGATATTAACCGGCCCTGGGATCAGAACAGGTCCAGTTCCAGGTTTTGTTGGATAATTTGTGGCTAGATAATCAACAATAATATCATTTTGTTCTTTAGGTAAAATGATCATTGAATCGATCAATGCCTGCCAGCCATCATGTGTATGTCCAACTGAGCCTGAGATCGTGCTAAATCGATGACATGTAATACAAACAGCCTCGGTCATTGCCTTAGCCTCATCTTCAGGCATCTCCTCTAGCGATATTTCTTGTTGAGTTAAATTAGTTTTTGATAGTGTTATGATGACAATAAAAACTACCGCAATTAGAAATCCTAGTGCTTTTTTATTCATATTTTATACCTCAGAAGTTTTTTATAGCACAATCATCTATCTCAAAACAATGAAATAACTGACGTTTTATTGATAATGTTTACCAAAGCATAGTTTAAATTATCTTAGAATGCCCTGAATGATTTCACCGCCTAATATAACGGCCGTTGGCGTGATTTCATTAATGTTATATCGATTTATGTCAAATAAATTTTGATCAAGTATTACTAAATCAGCAATTTTTCCAACTTCGATGCTTCCCAGTTTGTCTTCATATCGAAGTTGATAGGCACTCCCCTTCGTGTAACCATGGATAATATCTTCAAGTGATAATCGTTCATTAACTGGTGGTAGAATCTCAGAATCTGGTGCGGCACCAACCTCTTGACGATTATGACCAACTTGCATACTAAAAAATGGGCTGGTTCTATACAAACGCGTCATACCTGTTGTATCACTCGAATAACTCACTGTAGCACCGTCATCAATTAATGCTTGAATACTAAATCTTCTAGCAGCCCTTTCTGCACCAATTGGCTTTTCCCAACCGGTAAGATATCCGATACCATTCCAGTGAAGAGTAAAATTAGCTGGAACATCAAGTTCACGAAATCTTGAAATATCATCTTCATGAATCAACTCCAAATGACATGTGCTCACACGTGTATCTAATGGTTTACCTATAATATTTCTAGCGTTTTCGACAGCATTAAGAGCTATATGAGCAGATCGATCACTATTAGTATGAAGATGCAGATCTATTTTTTCTTCATGTAATTCGAGAATGAAATCAGTTAACACTTCACCTGAAAATGTCGTATTACCTCTGTTTTCTGGATCATCAGAATATGGTTCAAAAATAGCTGATGTTCTAACTTCATGAACGCCGTCATAATGAATTTTTATAGTGTTAAATTTTAATCTATCGCCAGAATATTCTGATCTCAGTCGTTTTAATTCTGAGATTGCAATTGGAACTTGTTCGGGTAATCGAATGTGATAAGTACCTTCGTATCGTAATGGGAGGCGATCTGTATCATCCAGTTTCTTTACGGCAGCATAAACTTTATCCTCGGCACCTGAATTTCCACCGTCGTAAAGTAGAGTAACTCCATGTTTTGACAGATGACTTAATACCCTAAAAAGATTCTCAACCAGTTGAGGCTGATCTGGCGCCATATAATCACGCTCACTAAACCATGGCATCACGGCTGCTTCTTTTAACCAGCCAGCTGGTTCTCCATCTGGTTTTCTTGAAAAAATTGAAACTCCTGGTGCAGGATCTGGCGTGTTCTTGTCAATCCCAAATTTTCTGAAAAATGCAGAATTGACCCATTTACTATGTCCAGTATCATCTAGAAGAAATACCGGGCGATCAGGGACTACTTGATCAAGATCTTCTTTTATCGGACCAGTTAATCCAAACGTATCTATCTGCCATACACCTGCCACAATCATTTCAAGATCGGGGTTTTTTTTGGAATAATTTTCTAACCAAGCAAGTATCTCTTCTTTGCTAGCCGGGTATGGCATATTTGGATATCCAGATTTTTTTGTAGAATCGTAATTATCTCTGATTGCTATTGAGCCTGGATGTGTATGTGCATCAATGATGCCAGGTAACACCATGGCCTCTTTGAGATCATATGTTTTAGTTTGTGGCCCAATAAATGCACCAACATTCTGTTCTGTACCAACATAAATAAATTTTCCTTCTTTTATTGCCACAGCCTCGGCCCAAGTATTCATACTGTCTACTGTGTAGATTTTTGCATTTGTAAGTATCAGATCTGCTGTTTGTTGATTACTTGGGCTGCAAGCACTTACGCCCAATATCACAATCGTAAAAAAAGAAATTAGTGTAGCTCTTATAACCATTAATGATTTACTCGGAATTATTGTTATTGATAAGTTCATTGATCTTCCACTTTGGATAACTTAGCATCGCGCCAAATTGTCGGGCAATTTCTTCTCGGGCTAGTCCGGTATATTGGTTTGATGCGACTAGTTTGGCTTTTTTAATCTTAAGATCCAAATATTCCTGCTTGGTTTCCCCTTTGTATATTACCAATACATGTTTACCGTCCGTAACAGATGCAGGAAACAAGTCTGTCACCAAAAAATCTTTTTCACGATAGATTTCGACATTATTCCGTTTCGCTACACGGGTTGCTTCCTCGATAAGCGCATCCATATCTTCAGGTGACAATGCGGCACTCAGTGCCAGCTTCTTGATACCGACATTTACCATTTCACCGAAAGCGCCAATTCCCCCAAGTTTATAAGAGCGATCATCAATGCTCGGTACGGAGTTCTCTGGTATAGCATTCATAGGAGGCTGCTGACTGTTGCACGCAGTCACTGCGAATACGAATAAAGTGATAAAGATTATTTTTTTCATAGAATCTATCTTTACAAAACGCGATGGTTGGCTACAGGAACGTTATTTCTAATTGTTTGTAAATAATCAGAATTAATAGTTGCGCTGGCCCAACCAATTCCATCTGAAGCTTGGGCAATAATATGACCCCATGGATCCACGATCATGGAATGCCCCCAGGTTTGACGAAGTCCGCCCTTACCATCAGGATATTCACCGCACTGGGCAGGAGCGAGAACATATGCTTGCGTTTCAATAGCGCGGGCTTTAATTAAAGTTGACCAGTGATCTTTGCCGGTTTGCAGGGTGAATGCAGCCGGTATCATAATTAGATCGGCATTCTTTTTAGCCAGCCCAAGGTATAATTCAGAAAATCTAAGGTCATAGCATATGCTGCAGCCAATAACTAAATCATCAGCTTTGTAAGTTATGACTTGGTTCCCCGAAATGACTGTATCTGATTCTTTATATGATTTTCCGTCAGGAGTAGTAATATCAAACAAATGGATTTTTCTGTACTGGGCGATAATTTCACCACTTCGATCGAAAGCAAGCGTTGTATTGTATATTTTACTGCCAGCTTTCTCACAAAAACTACCGCCGTGTACAAAAATTTTATTTGTTTTTGCCAATGTTGATAGTTGTTGAGTCGTCTCACCATCGGGAATATCCTCAGCTGATGATTTTTTATCCTCATCCGTACCGCCATAAAATGCCATCATTTCTGGAAAAGCTATGAGATCGGGTTTGTCAGCTACGATTGCTTTATCTGCAAGCAGCATAGCTTCATTTAAGTTCTTCTTCTTATTTGTTTTGCTATTAAGTTGAATGACTGTTGCTTTCATCGATTTTCTTCTAAAAAAATGAATATTAATAATATACTATAATTGATTAAGATCGTTTAATTATAATCAATTATGAAAAGGATTATGAATAATAGTGTGCTTGATCTTCATGGTATCAGTCATAGCCAAGTTGACAGAATTGTTGAAAATTTTGTCTTATTAAATCAACAACACATTCCACTAGAAATCATTTGTGGCAACAGCCAAAGAATGTTTAATTTGGTAATTTCAGTATTAAATAGAATTGGTTGTAAAAATTTTGAACGAATCGATTATGGAAGGATTATAATCCGCAAACTTTAATTTTGAATTTTTCAGGACCTAGATATTCCTATTATGTTGAATTCATACCTACTGCTTCACGTATACCCTTATTTGCTTCCAAATCAATAAACTCATCAATCTCGATATAATAGTTATCCGGATCATAACCGATCACAATATTAATCAGGTTATTTCCCTCTGCGTCCTTCTCGTGATAAAGCTCCTCGGTCCGAAGTTCAAATGTTGGTTCATCTTTCAGATAGTCAAACCATGCTTGCGCGTTACTGGTTAAAAAACCTACATTAACGGCTTTTTCGTGGGTAGCATTATGAATACCGGCCCCATCAAGAACCAAGCCGATATAACCACTAGGACTAGAAGTATAAATATCAGAAAATGGCTGTCTTACGATCATTTCTAAACCCATGACATCGCGGTAAAAATCAGCCGCTTCTTCGGCATCTTTATGATAAAGCCAGTAAATGCTGGCTTTGAAACCAAGTTCGCCTGGACGATTGGTTTCAAGATTTTCCGGGGCATAGATATTTTCGCTGACATTAAGTAGTGGCATAAATTTCACATTTTCTTCGTGTAATGCAAAATGTTCGAATTCAAGGATATAACCCCCTGGATCTGT
>PBBK01000016.1 GCA_002717685.1 Gammaproteobacteria bacterium
ACTTTTTTTGGAGTACTTTTTTTCTTTGTTACTTTCTTTTTCTTAGCAACTTTTTTTGGAGTACTTTTTTTCTTTGTTACTTTCTTTTTTTTGGCTGCCATTATCTTTTTCCAAAGTGTTTATTAAAACGGCGGAATTATACATTGACTATAAAAATTTGTAAGAGAAAATCTCAAATATTTTTAAAAAAATCTAATTTTAAATATTTAATATTCAAAAAAGTATTTTATTTAAAGTTATAAATGATATTTAAGAATTGAAATATTTGTATATATAAATCAATAATTTTATATAATGTGATTCATCGTTTTATTAGTTTAATTACATTACAATATGATTGTTATTTCAATATATGGAACTAATGGCATTTAAATGCAGTTAAGCAAGATTAAACTCTCTGGCTTTAAATCATTTGTTGATCCAACAACTATTTCATTCCCAAGTAACCTCGTTGCTGTTGTCGGTCCTAATGGTTGTGGAAAATCTAATGTTATTGACGCTGTTCGCTGGGTAATGGGAGAGAGTTCAGCAACTAGATTGCGCGGTGATTCAATTGCAGATGTCATATTCAATGGCTCTAGTTCACGTAAACCCATTGGTAAAGCCTCAGTTGAACTCCTTTTTGATAATTCTGATGCAACACTTAGCGGTGAATACGCAAAATATAATGAGATTTCAATCCGCCGAGAAGTTTCTAGAGATGGAATTTCAAAATATTATTTAAATAATACAAAATGCCGCAGGAAAGACATAACTAGTATTTTTTTGGGGACTGGGCTTGGGCCAAGAAGTTACTCAATCATAGAGCAAGGAATGATTTCTCGTCTTGTTGAGGCAAAACCTGAAGAAATGAGAGTTTTTGTTGAAGAGGCAGCTGGCATTTCAAAATACAAAGAAAGAAGAAAAGAAACTTCAAATCGAATCAAGCATACCAAGGAAAATCTTTGTAGATTGGAAGATGTAATTGATGAAGTTGAAAATCACCTAAAACATCTGCAAAAACAAGCAAGGGCAGCTAAAAGGTACACAAAAATGAAAGAGGATGAGCGAAAAATTTCAGCAGAACACTTCGCTATTCGATTGAGAGAAATAAAAGAACTGCAAAATAACGCAAATACAGAATGTTCAAGGAAACAAACAATTCTAGAATCTTTTATTGCTGAGCAAAGAGCAATAGAAGCGGCAATAGAAGTTATCCGTGTTAAGCAGTCAGATAAGCAAGAAATATTTAACGATGTTCAGGCGCGTTTTTATAAAACTTCATCTGAAATAGCAAAAATAGAACAGTCAATAGAGTATGCGGCTGATTTAAAACAAAGGCATAGAAAAGATCTGGAATTAACGATACAAAATACCAAAGAAATTAGTGATCACATTAAAAAGGATACGATCAGAATTTCACAATTTGAATCGTCCTTGAGCTCACTTACTTCTGAACTCGAACAGTCACAGAGAAATGAGAAACAATCTGCAGTTTTGTTAAACAAGTTAACAGAAGAAATGCGAGAATTACGCAAAGAAGATATTAAGTTAACTGATGATCTGGATAATTATCTTGGAACGATGAGGGTAGTTGAAAATAAATTTGCATCAATAAATGCAATACAAAAAGCAGCTTTAGGCGAAACTAATGAAAGTATTAATGGCTGGCTAAAAAANAAAGGCTTATCAAAAANTAAAAGGGTTGCTAATTCACTTGAAGTACAAAAAGGCTGGGAGAATGCAGTAGAAACAGTACTTGGCGGCTANCTACAAGCAATTTGNGTGATTGACATAGAAGATGCTGTTCGCAACTTAATATCATTAAAATCAGGAGAAGTATCTTTTATAGATAAAAATTACTTTTTTGAGCCGTCCAAGCACATACATCCTTCACTTAGTTCAAAAGTTAAGAATGCACCCGCNGNTATAATCAGCNTACTAGATTCTGTATTAATTATAGAGTCATATGAAAAAGCTTTGGAGTTACGTAAAAAAGGTTTTAAAAAATATTCATTTGTAACAAAAGAGGGNCTATGGATTGGAGCTGGNTGGCTACGGGTAAAAAGAGATTCAGATGAAGACCCTGGGTTACTTGTTAGAAAAGAGCAACTAAAAAANNTAGCGAAAGAAATTCAAGGAATAAATGNAAAAATAAACAATTTTAAGAAACAATTAAAAAAAATCAGGCAACGACAAAAAGAATTAGACAATGAATTAGAGGAATCTCGCGAAAAATTTAGTAAAAATAGAAATTTATCTCAAGAAATTACTATTAAGATTGAAAATAAAAAATCAACAAAAGANTTTGTGAATCAAAACCTTGNCCGTATGAAGAAGCAACTTAGTCATTTTTCTAGCCATGAGAGTGAAATACAAGAGCAAATAGATTTAGGTAATCAACCAATAACTAATTATCANAAAGATTTAGACGAACAGTTGAAAAATCGTTTAGATATTGAATCTAAACTATCCGCATTTCGAAAGGATGTAGAAAAGATAGAAATAGAGTTAAGAGAANCTGATCAAAAAAGAATGCAGAAAGAACAAGATATTGAAAAATCTCGGCAATCACTTAACGATAACAAGATTGAATTGGAGGCATTAAGAGTTCGTTATGAGGGTCTTTTTGAACAATTTTCTCAAACTAAATTCAAGTTAGATCATCTGCTTGATAGTCTTGATAAATCAGTGACAGTAGAAGATTGGAGTGACAAGCTCGAACGTATTCGTTCTCGGATAAATAGACTAGGACCAATTAACTTAGCTGCGATAGATGANCAAAATAATCAATCAGAGAGGAAAGAATATTTAGATTCTCAATTNAAGGATTTGAAGGACGCTTTGAGTACCCTTGAAGGAGCAATAAAGAAAATAGATCGTGAAACTAAACATAGATTCAGTGAAACTTTCAATAAAATAAACTCAGGATTTAAGGATTTATTCCCAAAACTATTTGGTGGAGGGCACGCTTATATCGAGCTTACTAGTGAAGATCTATTATCTGCAGGCGTAACGGTTATGGCAAGACCGCCAGGAAAGCGCAATAGTAATATTAATCTTTTATCTGGAGGAGAAAAAGCATTAGCTGCTGTTGCTCTTGTGTTTGCAATTTTTAAACTCAATCCTGCNCCATTTTGTCTTCTAGATGAGGTTGACGCACCTCTTGATGATACCAATGTAAATAGGTTCTGCGATATAGTTAAAGAGATGTCCATGAAAGTNCAATTTGTGGTTATTACTCATAATAAAGTTACCATGGAATTAGCAAGGCAATTATTAGGAGTTACTATGCAAGAAGCAGGTGTATCACGAATGGTATCCGTTGATATTGATGAAGCGGTTCAAATGGTTGTTAATTAATCCTTATTAGGATAGCCATAAAATTATGAGTGAATTAAGATTATTGCTTTTAGTTTTTGGGCTATTGCTTATAGCGATNATCTATTTTTCAGGTAAAAGAAAAAGTAAAATTTCAAAAGAATCAAGTAATCCAGATAGAATCGAACCCATTGTTGATGGCAAAAACGAAAANGTTAGTTTAGATGANCCATTTGATAATGCATCTAATTTTGCTATAGATCGTGATTCATTTAAAAAAAATAAAATCGTTACTGTTCGCATTATTCCTATAGATAGAAAAGTTTTTCATGGTGACGTATTAATTCAATCTTTTAAAGAAAATGGTTTGAGATACGGAAAATTTGATATTTTTCATCGATATCAGGAAAACAATTCAGATGAAATAATTTTTAGCGTAGCAAATTCAAAAGAACCAGGTACTTTTGAAATTAAGAATATAAAAGAAGAAGAAATTTTAGGTATTACACTTTTTTTAAATTTACCCGTTGCTATAGACAATGTAGAAGCTTTTGACCAAATGATGAATACTGCAAGAATTTTATCAAAATCTTTAAATGCTGATGTATTAGATGAATCTGGTAGCACATTAAGCATTCAAAGGGAACGCTATATAAGAGAAGAAATTATAGAGTATCAGCATGACGCGATTACTGATTAAATAATAAACCAACAGTAATTTAAATGGCAACCAGCAAGATTATTAAAAAAAAATTAGAATTACTTAGAAAACAAATACGTTTTCACAATAACCTATACTATGCTCTTGATGAGCCAGAAATATCTGATATTGAGTATGACTCAATTTTTAGAGAACTAATTGCAATTGAGAAAAATTTTCCTGAGCTCATTACTTCCGACTCACCATCACAAAAGGTTGGAGCAGAANCTGTCGATTATTTTCCATCAGTANCACATAAAAACCCAATGTTATCTCTAGATAATGTTTTTAATGATNATGATTTATTTTCATTTAATTCTCGCATCCAAGAACGCCTAAAGATTGATTCTGATATTTGGTATTCAGCAGAATTAAAAATGGATGGNGTAGCAGTAAGCATAATATATGAGAATGGAGTTTTAACCCGTGGNGCAACTAGAGGTGACGGAAAAATAGGAGAAGATATTACTCATAATATTCGTACTATTAAAGGTGTGCCACTTAAACTGCTTGGAATAGGCTATCCAAAAGTTTTAGAAGTAAGGGGTGAGGTGTTTATTCCAAAGCAATTATTTTATAAATTCAATCAAAATGCTAGAAAAAAGAATCAAAAAACTTTCGTTAATCCACGAAATGCTGCATCTGGAAGCCTTAGGCAGCTAAATTCAAGAATAACCGCGAGCCGACCTCTAGACATTTTTATATATTCAGTTGGATTTTTTAAAAATGGAAAATTACCAAAAAAACATAGTAAAATTTTAAATCGACTGAGTTCTTGGGGGCTTAAAACTTCACCTGAAAGCGTTTGTGTCAAAGGGGTAAATTCTTGTCTTGATTATTATAAAAAAGTTAAAGAAAAGAGAAAGAAATATCCTTACGATATAGATGGTGTAGTTTATAAAGTTGATGATATTGATTTACAAAAAAAACTGGGATCATTGTCAAGATCTCCACGATGGGCAGTTGCTCATAAATTTCCAGGTCAAGAAGAAGTCACAGTCATACAAAGTATTGATTTTCAAGTTGGGAGAACCGGCGCAATAACACCTGTAGCAAGAGTAAAACCAGTTTTTGTAGGTGGTGTAACAGTAAGTAACATTACTCTACATAATATGGATGAATTGTATCGCAAAGATATTAGAATCGGTGACTCAGTTTTTGTAAGAAGAGCTGGCGATGTGATTCCTGAAGTCATATCTGTATTGAAAGATAAAAGGCCTAAAAATATCAAACCAATTGAGAGCCCTAGATATTGCCCAATATGTCATTCAAAGACATTTCAACTACCAAATGAAACAGCACTTCGATGTAGCGGGGGCTTACTTTGTTCCGCTCAAAAAGCTGAGTCCCTAAAACATTTTCTTTCAAAAAAAGCGTTAGATGTGCAAGGTTTTGGGAGTAAACTTATTGAAAAATTAGTATTGAATGATCAAATAGAAACGCCTGNTGATTTATATAATTTAACAAAAAAAGATCTTCTCAAAGTTGAGAGAATGGGTGATAAGTTAGCAGAAAAGATTATCTCTTCATTAGAGGCAAGTAAAAAAACTACGTTATCTCGTTTTATTTATAGCTTAGGAGTGCCAGAAGTTGGTGAAATAACTGCAGTAAANTTAGCACAACATTTTAAATCACTTGATCAAATTATGAATTCAAATACNGANGAATTAATACAAGTTAGAGATATTGGAGGAGTNGTAGCAAATAATATTTTTGACTTTTTCAAACAGAAAAAAAATAAAATAATAATTAAAAAGCTAATTAATTCNGGAATTAATTGGAAAAGTCGTCATAAAGAAAAAAAAGTCATCTCAGATAAATTATCTGGAAAAAGAATCGTTTTAACAGGTACATTTTCATCTATTTCTCGAANTGAATTGAAAGAAAAACTTTTGATTAATGGAGCNAAGGTANGTACTTCTGTATCCAGTAAAACTGATTTTGTTGTTTATGGGAAGAAACCCGGATCCAAGCTTGCTAAAGCTAAAAACTTTGGTGTTTCCATATTAAATGAACAGCAGTTTATTCGTTTAATTTCTTAATTTATATTTCTAATTATNCANTAGTACCTTCATATTTAAATAGATATATGCATAAATGTGTTATTTTGCTCATATTTGGTAATATTAAAGGAAGTTATAATTTAAATGGAANAAATATGAGTGAGAAAATTTTTANAGTTATATTCAAGGTTGTAAAGTCCTTCATAGAAATCTTGTTAATTTATGGAATAAATTNCCGTCAACTTAATCAAATAGTTAAATTGGCTTATGTTGATATTGTAATGAATAACTATGGAATTCGAGGTCGTAAAAGTAATAATTCGCGTATATCAGTTATTACTGGAATNACTAGAAAAGAAGTAATGAAAATAAAGCAAANTATTGATAANAAANNNGANGTAANANATATTAGCNCTTCANTAATTACTAAATTAATTAATTACTGGTCTTCACAGAAAAAATTTCTTAATAANCATGGCGAGCCNATNGATTTATATTTTGATGAACATACNCCAAACTTCTGCAATCTTGTNAAAACTTTAGAAATTGATATTCCACCAGGAGCTGTTCGTGAAGTTTTGAAAAAATTTCAAATAGTAGAGNTTACAAACGAACAAAAATTAAAGTTATTAAAGAANTCATTTCTTAATAAAGATCAAGAGATTGAAATTATCAATACTTTTAGCGATGTACTTTTTCCTTATATTTATACAGTTTCCCATAATATTAAAACTGATAAATATATTGATAAGTGATTTCAGAAAATCACATAATAAACATTAGAAATAAGAATGAAATGATGCAATTTAGCTCATTATTAAAGAAAAAGTTAATTAAATTAACTGAGAGACTGAAAGGTCATTTCCACACAAACATAAAATTGAAAATATATATCATAATCACCAATCTACTCAAAATACTATTGGTTTAGGCATTTTCTATTTTGAAAATTTATAAATTTAAATTTATACCAAAAATTCGTTGCAAAATAAGAATCAAGGACATTCCAGTAAATACTACTAAACTTAATGAGCCAAAGAAAATTGCAAATTTTGAAGGAAAAAACTCCTTATCCTCTTTAGGTATTATTGTAATGCAGTAAAAAAGATTTAGAAAATAAATTATTGGTGCAACAAAGTAAGCCAATGCAGAGGCAATCAATACCAAATAAACTGGACGAGGTAAACCAGCGATTATTCCTACAGACATAATCAATGAAAAAAACATGCTAATTCGGTATAAGTTGTATTCAGAATACCAATATTTGATCTTATTGTTATTGATATTTGATTTATTATCTCTAGGAAGGGCGGCGGTTTTTTTAAAAAGATTCCTACAACATGCTCCAATTACCCTTGGCCAGCCATCGAAATAATTAAATGCAGTTGAAAAAGTTGCTGCCAATGCTCCAGCAAGGAAAATTACCATAAAGTTCGTGCCAACACTATCAGTAAAGATTCTAGCTATTTCACCCATGACAGCATTTCCACTAACACTGCTTGGAAATAACCATACGGCTGCAAGTAATATGAATATTGCGGCTAGAATAAATGAAACAATATGTCCCAAACGAAAGTCAATCAAACCAATTCTAAACCACCTTGAACAATATTCGTTTTCATTATCACTAAGTAATTTCCTGTTGATTTGTAAATCTTGCTTAGTTGAAGAAAAAGGATCAAATTCTTTAATCAGGCTTTTTTGCTCAAGTTTTTTTCGTAAATAACTAGTACCTACATTTTTTGCTTTTCCCCATTCCGATGCTTGTAAAGAAACATCTATTCCTGTGGGTAGAAGTCCCAAAAAGGATGCAATAATTAACCATGAACCCTCGGGTGTATCTATCTGAAAAAAATGAACAAATTCATTTGTTGGGGCAGGCTCAAAAGCATAGATGGTGATGATGCTAACAATAAGTATTCCCGCTGCAATTTTTGTAGTTAATTCAACTATTTTATAATTACCTCGCAATATAATGTAAACCGATATTAGCCCCAAGATTAATGCATATAAAGCAAGTTCATTATTATCATTGAATAGGGGTATATCAATTTGAAGGTAAATACGAAAAAAATAAAAAATAACTGCGGCAGCAGCAATTAATCTACCTGCTTGTCCTACTGCAGATTGAATGATGGTTGTAATCAAAACATACCAGATTGGAATTTTTTTCCAGGCAGTGGCGTATGCATCTAACATACTCCGGCCTGTAGCATGAGTGAATCGAATTGCCATTTCAAAACCGTAGTACTTGAAAATATATGCTATTGGAAGGCACCAAAGCAGAGCATATCCATATCTTCCGCCTGCTACCGGTGCAGTTACAAGGTGACTAGTTCCAATTCCAGTCATCATCAACATGATTCCTGGTCCAAATTTACGTATCAGACTGATTGGAAGCATAGAGGGTAATTCTAAAGGTTCTATTATATCTTTTTGTATCTTGTGAATAGATTTCTCAGACATGTCATTTTGCATAGTATTTTAATAAGTCCCGTCAATGCGTGCACGTTGTTGAATTAACGCTAGAATAATATCTATAGTTGGAGTAGGTACTTTAACAAGCTCTCCGAGTTCTTTTACGGATGTTATTAAGGCATCAATTTCCATCGGTTTTTTTGATTCAAGATCTTGTAACATTGATGTTTTATGAGAACCTACTTCTGCGCCACCTCTTAGTCTTCGCTCTATATCAACTCGAAAATTTATTCCAAGTTTTTCTCCAATTTCTTGAGATTCTTGCATCATAAGCCTACAAATGTTGGCTGTTCCTTCTTCTCCGGCTACTAAATCTAAGGTGGCTTGTGTTAGGACGCTAATAGGGTTAAAACAAAGATTCCCCCATAATTTAACCCAAATATCATCACGAATATTAGTTCTCACGCGTGAGGTAAATCCTGATTTTTGTAGTGCATTACAAAATATATTTACACGGTCGGTTTTTTCCCCATCAGGCTCTCCAAGGATAAATCTATCTCCTTCAATGTGTTTTATTATGCCTGGCGACATAATTTCTGCTGCAGGGTATACCACGCAGCCTATAGCCCTTTTTGGGTCTATTGTTTTCCATATTTTTCCATCTGGATCAATTGCCTTTAAGTTATGATTTTCATAGGGGCCTTTTAATTTGTAGAAATACCACCACGGTATTCCATTGATACCCGTTATAACAGTGGTATTTTTATCAAATAAATGATTAATATTTTGAATAATTTCATTCAAGGAATATGACTTAACTGATATAAAGACATAATCTTGTGGCCCAGCATCTCTAGGATCTTGTACGCATTTTGGGAATGCAGTTATTTCTTGTTCGTTAATTAGTACTTTTACACCATTTTTTTTCATTGCATTTAAATGTGGGCCTCTTGCAATGAGGGTCACATCTTCACCAGAAAGTGACATTTGTGCTCCAAGCCAGGCTCCTATTGCTCCTGCTCCATAAATACATATTCTCATGTATCAATACCTAACGTTTTTGCAAAACCTATTCTTTTTAGTTTACCGGTGGCACCTTTAGGAATTTCATCTAAAAAAATAATTTTCTTTGGAATTTTAAATTTTGCTAATCGAGTAGCAACATATGATCTTATTTCTTTCTCATGCATTTTTTTTCCTTCATGTAAAACGATAGCAACAGCAACGTCTTCTCCAAGAATTTTATGCGGAATAGAGAATGTCAACGCTTGTTGAACTGAAGTATGATTCATTATTACATCATCAATTTCTCTTGGAGAAATTTTTTCACCACCTCTATTTATTATTTCTTTTAATCTTCCGGTTATTATAAGAAAATTATCTTCATCAAAAAAACCTTGATCTCCAGTTCTAAACCACCCATCAACAAAGCAATCTAAATTTGCTTTTGGATTATTTTCATATCCTGCAGTAACGTTTAATCCTTTTATGACAATTTCACCTTTTTTACCCTGTTTAAGCAATTTGGGTTTAGTTTCATCCATTATTGAAACTTCAGGTCCTGCAGGACAGCCAACTGTTCCTGCCTTTCGTTTTTTAGGAGGAAGTTGATTACTGGTCATCTGATGAGATGCTTCAGTCATGGCATATGCTTCTATAACAGGTATCTTAAAAATGTTTTCTAATTCTTTAAATACTGATGGAGATAAAGACGATGAAGACGAACGAATAAATTTTAATTGCGAGTTATTTATAATGTCTTTATTTCTTGCAGCTCTGCTTAGAATAGATTGATGCATTGAGGGCACGGCACTATACCATGTTGGTTTAGTTTGGCTAAGCCATTTAAAGAACTTTAATGCATTAAAACCAGTGGTTGTAAATACGCTGCCGCCACTAGCAAAAGATGAAAGTAGTGGAGCTATTAACCCATGAATATGGAAAAGAGGCATTATATTCAGGCAAACATCATTATGTTTAAGTTGTAATGTTTTCATAATATTATAAGCTGAAGCATATAAGTTAGCGTGAGATAGAGGTACGATTTTTGGTTTTGAAGTTGTTCCAGATGTGTGTAAAACAAGCGCTGTATTATTTTCCTTGGCCATTCCTAATTTCTTATTTTTATTCTTTAATAATATATTATCAGACGGTATTAAATTGAATGACCCATTCATCAGCGATGAATTAATCGATAAATATAGGATGACAATATTTTTTTGAATTGCAGCTTGAATAGCCAGTGATTCGGAGTTTTCCATGACTACTAAGGCTTTGGCATTTAGATCAGATAAATAAAAATCAAATTCATCAAGCGTATACGAAGGATTTAATGGAGCAGCCGTGGCCGCGCAAGCAATTGATAAAAATGCAGCTGCCATTTCAGGTCCGTTTGGTAAAACAATTGCAATTTTATCATTATGACCGATTCCAAGATTATTTAAATCAATTATTGTTTGTTTGATATTTTTTCTTAGATCGCCGTATGAAAGTGACGCTATTTTATTTTTTGTGAGTAACGAAGATTTTTTATTAGTAATAGGTTGAAAACTCAGGATAGCATCATTATTTTTTGGATGGCTTCTTAGTAATTCATAAATTGTTAATTGTTTTTTCAACGTTTAACCTTTCATCAAAGAATTTTATTTAATACATCACTCAAATATGTCACGGTTCGTTTAATGTTATTTATTTTCTCTAAACCAAAAAGACCAATTCGGAAAGTATTGAAATTATCTCCCTCATCACACATAAGCGGCACTCCAGCAGCAATCTGTAATCCGTGTTCTGCAAATTTTTGACCTGATTTAATATCAGGATTATCAGTATATGAGACAATTACAGTGGGAGCTTGAAATCCTGCTCCTGCGACACTTTTTATACCTAATTCAGAAAATAATGAGCGGACTTCTTTACCAAGTCTAATTTGATTGCTTTTCATTGCTTCAAGACCATAATTTCTTGTTTCATTTATGACATTACAACATTGAATAAGAGAATTAGTTGGCATCGTTGCATGATATGCATGTCCACCATTTTCATATATTTCCATGATTTCTAACCATTTCTCTAAACTGCATGAGAAGCTTGATGATTTGCTTGAGGAAATGATTTTTTTTGCTTTGTTATTAAGCATTATAAATGCGGCGCATGGTGGGCCGCTCCATCCTTTTTGAGGTGCAGTTATTAAAATATCAATCCCAATATTTTTCATATTTAGCCACATTGCTCCTGATGCAATGCAATCTATGATAAATAGCCCCCCAACGGCATGCGTAGCATTGGTTATTTGTATTAAATAATCGTCAGGTAATATCATTCCAGATGCAGTTTCTACATGAGGCGCGAATACTAAATCTGGTTTTTCTTTCGCAATAGTATTAATAACTTCTTCTATGTTTGCAGGGTAAAATGGTTCTTGGTTTTCTTTATTTTTTCTAAACGCTTTTAAAACTTTCGTGCTTTTTGGAATTTTCCCAGCTTCGAAAATTTGCGTCCAGCGATAACTGAACCAGCCATTTCTTATAACTAAACATTTTTTATTTGTTGCAAATTGTCGGGCAACTGCTTCCATGCCATAAGTGCCTCCGCCTGGAACAATAACAACAGAATCTGCGTTATAGACTTGTTTCAAATTTCTAGATATATCAGTCATTACTGTTTGGAATTGTAATGACATATGATTAACCGAGCGGTCAGTATAAACTACAGAATATTCTAATAAACCATCAGGATCTACGTTTTCGAGCAAACTTGGCATGANAAACCTCTTATAGTTATTAGTTTTTTAATTATTTATATTGGANCGAAGCGNCTGTATATATCTTTGAAAACTTTTCTGCATGATATTTTGTTCTATTTGTTGACGAATACTTTCAAGAGTNGGTGGTATAGATGGTTTAGAGTCTTCACGCAAAATAACATGCCAACCAAATTGGGTTTGTGTGGGTAGTTTTGAATATTCGCCATTCTTTAATTTTTCAACGGCATCTGAGAATGCTTTTACCATCTGATTCGGGGAAAACCAATCAAGATTTCCACCATTAGCGGCAGATGGACCAATAGATTTATCTATTGCCAATATCTCAAAAGTATCACCTTTGTTTAGTTGATCTATTATTTCAAGCGCCTCTTGTTCTGTTTCAACTAAGATATGACTAGCCTTATACTCAAGTTTAGGTGTATTTAATATTTGCAAGCTATATGCATCACGAATTTCTTCTTCAGATATTTTTAAATTTTTAAAGAAATTATTTGCAACAGCTTGGGCAATTAATCCGCGATTTTGTAATTCTATTTGCGCTTTTAGTTGGGGAGTATTTTTTAGTTTTTCAGCTTCATCTTGAGTTGAAAGTAGATACAGATCAATAAGATCATTAAGCAGGGAAGAATATTCCTCTTCTGTTATGTTATCAATCGTTTTTTGGATTCGTGTTTGTATGTAAATATTTAGTATTTCATCATCAATAGCCACATTATTAACTGTTCTAATAACTTCAGCTTCTGTAATTCTGAATAGACTGAAAAACAGNATTATCAAAAAGATGGTATTTTTTAGCATCTTTGGTAAAAAAAATGTTTTATACATGTAATTGTTCCTTAAAATTTAATTATTTTTTCTAAGTATTTTAATTATCATCTGGTGAAAGTGCTTTGATTTTAATTGCGTGAATATCTGATTGTAATAAATCATCAAGTATTTTATAGATCATTCTATGACGATCGATCTTATTTGTATTTAAAAACATTTTTGATGTAATTTTAATCTCAAAATGACCACTTTTAGTTTTTGATTCTGGATGNTTTTTGTGGAGATGACTTTGATCNTTAATTAGTAATTCTGTTGGACTGAAGTGCTTAACTAACCGTTTCTCGATTTCCTTTTTTTTGAAAAAACTCATGGCAGAACTTTCTTAAATGGTTTAACTNTAACTTTTGAATAAACGCCCGCTTTTACATANGGATCATGTTTTGCCCATAATTNTGCATCGTATAGGGATTCAAATTCTGCAATTATTAGGCTTCCAGAAAATCCTGATATACCAGGGTTTTCNGCATCGATTGATGGATTCGGACCAGCTATTAATAGTTTTCCATTACTTATAAGTTTCTTTAAACGATCTAAATGAGCTTCTCTAGATTTTAATCGTATTGGGAGGCTATTATTATTATCTTCACTAATGATTACGTAGTACATATAATCCTCTTTNTATTTGTTGTACGATTCATTATTTTTCATGGTAATTGATAGCCATATACTCTGAAATATTACAAATAAAATTGTTATTCCCATTAATCCAAATAATTTGAATTTTACCCAAAATGCTTCTGGGAAATTATAAGCAACATAAATATTAATAGTTCCGCTTACTAAAAAAAATATAATCCACATGTAGTTAAGTTTCATCCATTGTTCTGATCTGAGTTTTATGGTCGCACCAAGCATTCTTTGTATGATAGTTTTTCCTCCGATCCATTGACTGGCAAAAAAAACAACCGCAATCATCCAATTGAGAACAGTTGGTTTCCAGTATAAGAATGTTGGGTTNCGAAAAAACAATGTTGCTGATCCTAGAATTATTATAAGAGCAGTTGAAGCTAAGTACATTTTGTTAATTTTTTTGGTAGCTAACCATTGGGCAAAAAGGAAAATAGGCATNACAACCATTAAAGCGGCAGTTGCAAAAAAAATGTCTTTATAAAAATAAGTGATTACAAAGACGAAAATTGGTATGAAATCAAAAAATAGTTGCATCTTATGAAAAGTGTAATATTTAATAGGATTGGAATGATAACCTATTTATATTAGCTTATTAGTGTAAAAAAAGTTTCTCTTAAGTAATAAATAAATGTGTATATAATTAGCCCATATTATATTTTTTTTCTATCACTATAAAATAACGATTATGCCTGAGTTGAAGGAAGTAAAAACTAAATCCGATTATCGATCTGATAAAGCACTTCAGCAAGGAATATTGCAGCAAGAAATGCCTTTTGCTGTAGTAGATGGAGAGCCGCTTACAGAGCTTCCGCAAGATTTATATATCCCTCCTCACGCATTAAAAATATTTTTAGAGGCATTTGAAGGACCGCTTGATCTTCTGTTATATCTTATTCAGCGCCAAAATATTAGTATTCTAGATATTCCGATTGCTGAAATTACGAAACAATATATTAATTACATTGATCTTATGAAAGAGTTGCAACTTGAACTTGCAGGAGAATATCTTTTGATGGCATCAATGCTCGCAGAAATAAAATCAAGAATGCTACTTCCTAGACTCGAAGAGATTCAGGAAGAAGAAGATCCAAGGGCGGAGCTTGTCAGACGTTTACAAGAATATGAACGCTATAAAGAAGCTGCCGAAGAAATTGATGCTTTACCTCGATTAGAACGTGATATTGTCATAACAGATGTAGATAAGTCTAAATTAAAAATTGTAACTAAATTACCCGATGCTACTTTACAAGAATTATTGTTAGCTTTTCATGATGTTCTTAAACGCGCAGAAATGTTTTCTAAACTTCATTTTGTTCGTGAAACATTGTCAATCCGTCAGCGTATGTCTGAAATATTGTCGAAACTACAAGCAAGTAAATTTAGTAAATTTGAAGACTTTTTTGAAGAAAGCGAAGGACGTTTAGGTGTGGCAGTAACTTTTTTAGCAATCCTTGAATTACTTAAAGAGTCGACTATTGAGGTTGTTCAATCTGACGAATTTTCACCTTTACACATTAGATCCGCATCTTCCATAAGATTAATAGAATAAACAATTACTAATTATGGATCTTATAAATATTAAAAATATTATTGAAGTCGCGCTTCTTTCGGCGGGCAAGCCTCTTAGCATGGATGATTTGAACAATATCTTGGAAGATGAGCAAGTTTCTGGCAAAAGTGAACTAAAAAAAATAATAGATGAACTCAAGATTGAATATGATGCCAAAGGACTTGAGATAAAAGAAGTCGCAACAGGTTTTCGTATTCAACTAAAGTCAGATATGACTAAGTATCTCTCTAAATTATGGGAAATAAAATCTCCACGCTACTCAAGAGCTTTATTCGAAACTTTAGCTCTAATTGCATATAGACAACCGATTACAAGAGGCGAGATTGAAGAGGTTAGAGGCGTATCTGTGAGTACTAATATAATTAGAACTCTTGCCGAAAGAAACTGGATTCGAGTTGTTGGTCACCGGGATGTTCCTGGCAGGCCAGAAATGTTTGCTACTACAAAGGAATTTTTAGATTACTTTGGATTGAAAAAACTTGATCAGCTTCCACCACTCAAAGATCTTTCTGACTGGGAATCACTTCGTGTACAACTTGATTTGCCAGAAGTAGATGAAATAATTTTTTCTGATGAGCCTCCAGATTCTATAGAAATGAAGTATAAGACAGAAAATCATAATGAAGAAATAGATCCTCAGGAAATAGCTCATGCAGAATTAATAGCTGATTCAAATATGGAGGACATTATTCCAAGTCAAGCACAAGATGAGCAAAGTAATGTTGAAAGTTTAATTACCAATCCTGAAGATAAAGATACTAGTTAATATTATTTTTTAACTGATGTGAAAGTAAGAATTCAGAAGTTATTATCATCATCTGGAATCGCCTCTAGACGAACTATTGAGAAATGGATAAAAAAGAATCGGCTGATAGTTGATGGTAAATTTGCAAAAATTGGACAAATAGTTTCGGGTTCTGAGAAATTTCAACTAGATGGCGATCCATTAGCGGTTAAATTACATCACACAAATCATAAATACATTATTTATAATAAACCAATTAATGAAATATCTTCTCGATCCGATCCAGATAAAAGACCTAGTATATTTGATAATTTACCAAAAATTGAAAATAGCCGCTGGATATCGGTAGGGCGCCTAGATATTTCAACTTCAGGGTTACTTTTATTTGTAACTGATGGATCACTTGCAAATGCATTAATGCACCCCTCAAAACAAATTATTCGGCGCTATGCCGTCCGCATTCATGGCANTCCTAANANATCTGAAATCAATCAATTATTAAATGGTATCNATCTACATGATGGAGTTGCAGCATTTGAATCTATTAATATNGNTGGAGGAAGAAATNCAAATGAATGGTTTCATGTCACGGTTAGGGAAGGGCGCAATAGAATCATAAGACGAATGTGGAAAAATATAGGATATGATGTCAGTAGATTAATTCGAATAGGTTATGGCCCAATTGAATTACCAAGAACTTTAAGTGTAGGTAAATATAAGAAATTAACTGAAAAGCAAATTGAAGCTTTATACTTTGTTACTAATATAAATAGATAAGGATTAATTAAATAACGTAGAAATATACATCTAAGAAAGTTAATTATTGTTGAAGAATATAAGAATTTCCACTTAAATCAATGCTATCGTCACCCAGTAAAAAAATATAAGCAGGTAATATATCATCAGGATTTTTTAGGTTTTTTCTGTTTTCACCAGGGTATGCTTGTAACCGCATTTTTGTATTTACAGGACCAGGATCAATGCAGTTTACCCGGAGAGATGTATGTTTATTCTCTTCTGCAAGAATTTGATTTAATCCTTCTATACCAAATTTTGAAACTGAATATGCCCCCCAAAAAGCTTTTCCTAATTTCCCAACACCGCTAGTAGTAAAAATGATTGATGAATGTTTGGCTTGTTTAAGGCAGGATAATAATACTTGAGTTAGAACGAAAGGGGCTGTTAGATTTATATGTATAACCATTTGCCATTCAGCTGGATCATATTGTTCTATTGAGCTTAGATTTCCTAAAATGGCAGCATTATGAACTAGACCATCCAGTTTTCCGAACTCACCTTCTATATTTTTAGCAAGATTTATATAATCATTCTCATCAGCATTTGCTAGATCGAGTAATGCTATGGAAGGGCAAGCTACATCCGGTAATTTTTTTATTTCATCATATAAATTCTCTAATTTTGATTTATTTTTACCATGTAGAATTACTTGTGCTCCCAATTTTGATGCCTTTATAGCTAGAGCTCTTCCAATACCATCTGTTGATCCAGTAATTAAAAGATTTTTATTTTTCAAAATATTAGAGCTGTATTGATAATCAATTAGTGATGATTTCATTGCTGTTTTATGACTTTTTTGAGTGTTTTTTTAAATCATTTTTTAATTTTCGCGTTGGTAATTCTATAGATTTAATTTCTTTAATTTCTTTTTTTGAACCTACGCCCAATTTTGAAAATTTACGAGCACCTGGTAGTACTTTTCTCTCAAATGAACCGATGGCTTTGTTGTAATGTTCAACACTACTCGATAATTGTTTACCAAGTTTATTTAGATGNCTAATAAAAACTATTAAACGATCATACAAAGCTTCAGCTAATTCTCGTATTTGTTCAGCATTTCCTGAAAGAGCTTGTTGTTTCCATCCGTATGCAATAGCTTTAAGAAGGGCTATGAGGCTAGTTGGCGTAGCAAGGATAATTTGTTGTGATAAAGCTGAGTCAATTAAATCAGGATCTTCATTTAGAGCTGCNCTTAGAAATTGATCACCTGGGATGAAGAGAATTACAAATTCAGGGCTTCTAGTGAATTGCTTCCAGTAGGATTTTCTAGATAGTTTTCTTATATGCTCCCTAACATTTTGTGCGTGTTTTTTTAAAAAAATCTCTTTTTTAGAATTTTCTTTTGCTTCAATTGCTTGAAGGTACGAATCTAAGGGTGTTTTGACGTCAACTACTAGTTCACGTTGATCAGGCATTTTAACTATCATATCGGGTCTGATTGATGAGTCCTCAGATAGTGTATGTACTTGCTCATCAAAGTCGCAATGTTCAACCATTCCAGCTAACTCAACTAATCTTTTAAGTGTGATTTCACCCCAACGTCCTCTTACTTCTGGTCTTTTTAGCGCACTAACAAGATTATGAGTTTCTTGAGTTAAAGATTGGTTAGTTTTATGCATTTCCTTAAGTTGTGTTTTAATACCTCCATAAGCTTCACTTCTTGCTTTTTCAAGCTCAGAGATTTGGTGCCGTGATTCTTTTAATGCTTCTTTAATTGGCTTTATTAAATTTTCAACTGCTTGTTCTTTTTCATTAAGATCGCTCTTTACTTTTTCTTGCTGTTTACCAAGTTGTTGTTCAGCTATTTTTAGGAATATTTCACTATTATCTTTTAATGATTTATTAGCGATATCTTGAAAAATATTTATAAGTGGATCTGATTTTTTCAATTTTATTTTAATAATTATCCAAGTTATTAAACTTCCAACTAATATTCCTAATAAGAATATTACAAATACAAAAGTTGGTAATTGAGTATTCATTTTAAATATGCATCTTATCTATTCAAAAGGTTAAATATTTTTTTAGTTAAGTCTGACGTATGAAATACGATTGAATCCGCATTCCATGATTTCAGATCTTCATCATCTTCAATATATCCATATCCCGCTAATATGGTATACATGCCAGCTGATTTTCCAGCTTTAATATCATTTAATGCATCTCCTATATATACAATTTCATCTGTTGATATGCTCATTTTTTTGCTTGCTAGTATCAATTGTGCAGAATTTGGTTTGCGAAGTGAAAGTGTATCACCAAAAATAATACAAGCTGCTTTATTTACAATATCTAGTTTTTTAACTAATGGGGCGGCAGTTTTCTTAGGCTTGTTGGTAACAATGCCCCAAGGTATATTTTTTTTAGTAAGTAATAAAAGAAGTTCGTGTATGTTTGGAAAAAATTTTGAATCAGCACAGTTTTTTGAAGCATATAGCTCTAAATATTGACGTTGTAATTCATGTAGATATTCATTACTTTTATTTGGAAAACCAAGTTGTATTAATTTGAAAGATCCTTTTGAAACATAAGATCTTGCTAACTTGTATGATGGTAAAGGGTGTTTATAAAGTTTGAGCATTTCATATAGAATCTGTACCATTTCAGGCGCTGTATCNATTATTGTGCCATCTAAATCAAATAGTATAGCCTTTATTTTGCCTTTCATTATTCAGATGAATTATTAAAATACATTATATAGTTTACATCTATATTTTTATTGAGATTATACAAATTTATCAAAGGGTTATAGTGTATTCCAATACTTGATATTAGATTTAGGTTTTCACTTCGACACCAATGCTCCAGCTCAGATGGCTTAATAAACATTTCATAATTATGAGTGCCTTTTGGGAGAATACGTAATATGTATTCTGCGCCAATAATTGCAAATAAAAATGATTTTGGGCTTCTGTTAATTGTAGAGAAAAATAGACTTCCACCAGGTTTGACAAGTTTTTTGCAAGCCCTAATTACTTTGCTTGGAGAAGGAACATGTTCAAGCATTTCTAAACACGTTAGAACATCATATTCATTAGGTCGTTCTTCAGCAATATCTTCTGCTGTTGTTTGAAGATATTCAACATTCGTCCTAGATTCTTTTTGATGAAGACGCGCAACTGATATTGCTCTTTCGCCGATATCAATTCCAGTTACTTTGCCACCTTTTTGGTCGATTGATTCAGATAAAATTCCACCACCACAGCCAATATCAATTATTTTTTTATTCTCAAGTTCAGTGTGCTGACAAATGTAATCAAGACGTAATGGGTTGATCTTATGTAATGGCTCGAAATCTCCACTTGGATCCCACCATTGAGATGATAGTCTTTCAAATTTTTCTATTTCTGAAGGATCAAAATTTATGTTTTTATTTGTTGTCATTGTTAACTCAGTCGTAAGAAAAATACAAAAAAAGTACCCACTAAAACAATATGATAAGCTCCTTAATGGTTTACCGCTGTGTTATAATTAAACCATATAATCAGCGAGTTTGTTTTAAAAAAATCAAGAAAAATAAAATTAAATTCTATCTGATATTTTCTGAATCTATCTGTTTAATTTCACAATGATTTTAGGTTATTTAAGAGTAAACAACTATGTCTGAAATTGCCAAAGAAATTCTTCATGTAAGTCTAGAAGAAGAAATGCAACAATCATATTTAGACTATGCGATGAGCGTTATAGTTGGCCGTGCCCTGCCTGATGTTCGCGATGGGTTAAAACCAGTTCATCGAAGAGTTTTATTTGCTATGAGAGAACTTGGTAATGAATTTAACAAGCCTTATAAAAAATCAGCACGAGTTGTNGGAGATGTAATAGGTAAATATCACCCACATGGTGATTCTGCTGTATACGATACAATTGTAAGAATGGCTCAACCATTCTCTATGAGATTTTTGCTTGTGGATGGTCAGGGAAATTTTGGTTCCGTTGATGGAGATGCTCCCGCAGCAATGAGATATACCGAAGTACGTATGACTCAAATAGCTCATGAGATTATTTCAGATCTTGATAAGCAAACTGTTGATTTTATAGAAAACTATGATGGCTCAGAATCTGAACCAACTGTGATGCCAACAAGAATTCCTACTTTACTTGTAAATGGGTCATCTGGAATTGCAGTTGGTATGGCAACAAATATCCCCCCACATAGCTTGACAGAGGTCATTGATGCTTGTTTAGCGCTAATTAAAGATCCTTCTATAGATGTAAAGGGTTTAATGGAATATGTTCACGGTCCAGATTTCCCTACATCTGGAATAATAAATGGTTCTCAAGGTATTTTTGAGGCATATAACACTGGAAGAGGACGTATTCATATTCGAGCTAAAACAGAAATTGAAGANATTGATAATAAAGGACGCCAGGCTATTGTAATNACAGAATTACCATACCAAACAAATAAAGCAAGACTTATTGAAAAAATAGCTATTCTAGTAAGAGAAAAGAAAATTGATGGAATTACTGAATTAAGAGATGAATCGGATAAAGATGGGATGAGGGTTGTTATAGAGCTAAGGAAAGGAGAATTTTCAGATGTAGTTTTAAATAACCTTTTTAAACAGACCTCAATGCAAACTGTCTTTGGCGTTAATATGGTAGCTNTNAAAGATGGCCAACCAAAATTNCTAAATCTTAAAGATNTATTAGAGGCTTTTCTTTCTCATCGTCGAGAAATAATTACTAGAAGAACAATTTTTGAATTAACAAAAGCAAAAGATCGCGCTCACATATTAGAAGGGCAAACTGTTGCATTAACAAATATTGATAAAGTGATAGCNTTAATTAAGTCATCTCCTTCTTCAGCNGAAGCNAAAGCTGCTCTTATAAAAAAATCTTGGAAGTATGGNGCTATTAAAAAGATGCTTAAAATAGCGGGAAATACTGATACAAAACCCGTTGATCTTGAAGATAAATATGGACTTATAAAAAATGGCTATCGTTTGTCATCAATTCAAGCTCAAGCAATTCTTGATCTTAGGCTGCATAGGCTAACTGGTCTGGAGCAAGAAAAAATAGTAAATGAATATAAATCCATACTGGGAGTAATNAAAAANCTTTCATTGATATTATCAAACCCTGATGAATTACTTGANGTAATGCAACAAGAACTTTCTGATATAAGGGATAAATATGGAGATGAGAGACGCACTGAAATTAATCAAGATTATAGTGATTTAGTCGAAGAAGATTTAATTCCTGAAGAGGAAGTAGTAGTTACTTTATCACATGCTGGATATATAAAAGCCCAATCANTAGATATGTATCGAGCCCAAAGGAGAGGTGGTAGAGGAAGATCTGCTACTAAAATGAAAGATGAAGATTTTGTTGATAATTTATTTATTGCAAATACNCACGANAATCTTCTATGTTTTTCAAGTTCTGGAAAAATGTATCAATTAAAAGTCTATAGAGTTCCTCACGCAAGTAGAGGTTCTAGAGGTAAGCCAATTGTAAATATGTTGCAACTGGATGATAAAGAACGAATTAATGCTGTTTTACCGATAAGAGAGTTTGATGATAAGAGTTTTGTGTTTATGGTTACAAGCAATGGAACTGTTAAAAAAACATCACTAAATCAATTCTCTCGACCTCGATCTAATGGTATTAAAGCAATAGATTTAAGAGATCAATTTTTAGTTGATGTAGCTATCACTAATGGCAATAACGATATCCTCTTAACTGCAAGTAATGGTAAAGCAATTCGTTTTAGCGAAAAAGACGTCAGGAGCATGGGGAGAACAGCCTCTGGGGTTCGCGGAATTCGTATTGATAAGAATGATGAGGTTATATCTCTGTGTATACTAGATGACGGCTTACTGTTAACTGCGACTGAAAATGGTTTCGGAAAAAGAACAAATATCCATGAATTCTCAAACCAGCATCGTGGAGGAAAAGGCGTGATTGCAATTCAAACATCTGATAGAAATGGCAAAGCTGTCACAGCTCTTCAGGTTAAAGATGATGATGAAATTATGCTAATAAGCTCCAATGGTACTTTAGTAAGAACAAGTGTTAGTGATATATCAATTATTGGTCGAAATACACAGGGTGTAAAACTTATTAAGCTTCAAGATAAGCAACGATTGGTTGGGTTAGCTAAAATTGAATATATTGAAGGCGAAGATTAGACTTGCTTTTGTAACTTTTACCTCCTGAAATACCTAAACCTGATGAACCGAATCCATAATTTTAATGCAGGTCCTGCAACTCTTCCAATAGAGGTTCTTGAGGCTGTGCAAACAGATCTCCTAAATTGGAAAAAAACAGGAATGTCTATTATGGAGGTTAGTCATCGCAGCAAATCATTTATAGAGATGATGGAGCAAGCAGAAAGAGATTTCAGAGATTTACTGGATGTTCCTAAAAATTATTGTGTTTTGTTTTTACAAGGAGGAGCAAGCCTACAATTTTCAATGGTCCCAATGAACTTATCATCTCCAAAAGATATTGTTGATTATGTTATTACAGGATACTGGGGAAAAAAAGCTGCATTAGAAGCTTCACTATTCTGTAATGTAAATATAGCTACAGATGCTGCCAATAATGATTATACGGCCATACCCGAGATATCAACTTGGAATCAGTCAAAAGAACCGGTTTATATGCATATCACACAAAATGAAACCATTAATGGAGTAGAATTTCATTTTGTCCCTGATATTAGTGATAGGATCCCCATAATAGCAGACATGTCCAGTACCATTCTTTCTAGACCTATCAATGTTAATAAATATGGCATTATCTACGCTGGAGCGCAGAAGAATATCGGCCCAGCTGGATTAACATTAGTAATAATACGAGATGATTTACTCCAGAGCGCAATAGATAAAAAAATTCCAACATTACTTTCTTATAAGGCATTATCGGATGCAAAGTCGCTAATCAATACTCCACCAACATTTTCTTTGTATGTAGCAGGTCTTATGTTCAAACATCTAAAAAACATTGGAGGTCTTTCTGTAGTTGCTGATATTAATAAAAGGAAATCCAAAAAACTGTATAAAGCCATTGATGATTCAGATTTTTATATTAATTTAATTAATACAAAAAATCGATCGTGGATGAATATTCCTTTTTCATTAGCTGATGATCAATTAGAAAAAACTTTTTTATTAGAAGCGGAACTAGAGGGCATAGAAAATTTACGAGGTCATCGTTCAGTTGGAGGAATGAGAGCTTCTATATATAATGCAATTTCTGAAAAAGCAGTAGATGATCTTATTAGCTTTATGAAATATTTTGAAAAACATAATAGTTAAATAATAATTACTGTTATCTGTGGGGAAATTATGTTTAAAATTCAATACTTCGATAATATTTCAGTTTTAGGAATTACTCAATTTTCTAAAGATCTATATACAATTGGAAGGCAGATTTCAGAACCAGATGCCATCATCCTTCGCTCAAAAAATATATTTGAAATAAATCTTCCTTCTAATTTATTAGCTGTTGGTCGGGCGGGTGTTGGTGTAAACAATATTCCTGTGAAAAGATTGACTAGTTTAGGTATACCTGTATTTAATGCGCCAGGTGCAAATTCCAATGCTGTAAAGGAATTAGTTCTTGCTGCATTATTAATCTCTTCGCGGAATATATGCCAAGCAAGAGATTACATTAGAGATCCCAATTATTCTGATGATGATTTAAAACAAAAATTTGAAACCAGTAAAAAATTATTTTCAGGTTTTGAATTACAAGGTAAAACTCTAGGAGTAGTAGGCCTAGGTTCTATCGGTACAAATGTTGCAAACTCAGCATTGGCACTTGGAATGAAAGTTATAGGATTTGATCCAAAAATTACTGTGAAAAATACAAGGCAATTATTGCCAGGTGTTGAAAAAGTTGAAAAACTAGAAAAGATTCTTGTCGATTCTGATGCAATAACTCTGCATATACCGCTAACCAAGGAAACAAAATATTTTATTAATTCAAGTTGTTTTAATCTGATGAAAAAAAATTCAATACTCATTAATTTTGCTAGAGGTGAAGTGGTTGATAATAAGGCAGTTACTAAAGCATTAGGGGACAATATTTTGCAAAGCTATGTGTGTGATTTCCCTACTTCTGAACTTATAAGCAATGAAAAAGTCATAGCACTTCCTCATTTAGGTGCGTCAACGTTTGAAGCCGAAGAAAATTGTGCCCATATGGTTGTAAAGAATGTAAAAAATTTTCTTGAGAATGGTAATATTCAAAACTCAGTAAATTTTCCTGACGCAATTTTAACGAATTCTAAATTATTTCGTTTAGCCATTGCTAACAGAAATGTACCTAACATGGTCGGACAAATTTCAACTATCTTAGCTAATGACGGATATAATATTGAAGATTTATTGAATCAATCGCTTGGAACGCTGGCATACACATTAGTTGATTTGAATAAACCTCTGTCAGAAGAAATAATTGATAAAATTAAGAAGATTGATGGTGTTTTATCAATACGAAATGTTGGTAAGCCTTTATCCTGAAGCTAAAAACAGTCATTATGGGTAATATAAGAAGGATAAGTGCAAAAATTAGATGGTATATCAATGTCAAAGCAATTAAATAAAAAAAATAAAGAATTAGCTTCTGATCTTTCTAAGATCAGAAAACAAATAGATAGCATAGATTATCAGATTCAAACATTAATAAATGATAGAGCGCGTTGTGCTCAAAAAGTTGGTTTTTCAAAAGGAGTTGATAGTAGTACTATCGATTACTATCGACCAGAAAGAGAAGCAGAGGTATTGCGCTCTGTACTGAATAGAAATGAAGGTCCACTACGAGATGAAGAAATATTAAGACTTTTTAGAGAAATTATGTCTGCTTGTCTTGCTCAGCAAGAACCATTAAAAGTGGGTTATCTAGGTCCGGAAGGAACATTTACTCAGGCCGCAGTCTTTAAACATTTTGGTCATTCAGTTTCAGCTCTACCATTTGGAACAATTGATGAAGTATTTCAGGAAGTTGAAACTAAAATTGCAGATTTTGGAGTTGTTCCTATCGAAAACTCAACCGAAGGAACTGTAAATAATACGCTCGATATGTTTATCGCCTCACCCCTCAAAATTTGTGGTGAAATTGAACTTCTTATTGAACACAATCTTATTGGGAAAATGAAATCTATTGAAGGTATTTCTCGTGTTTGTGCTCATGAGCAAGCTCTCGCGCAATGCCGCGGTTGGTTAAGAGAACATTTACCAGATATTGAGCTTATCGGTGTCAGCAGTAATGCCATTGGAGCGAGAAGAGCTAGAGATGAAGTTGGTACAGCAGCTATCGGAGGCGATACTGCTTCAGAAGTGTATGATCTAAATATCTTAGTAGAAAATATTGAAGATCGCTCTAATAATGCCACCAGATTTATGGTTATAGGTCGGACTCTTCTTACATCTAGCGGTGATGATAAAACTACAATATTAGTTTCAACCAATGAAACTGATGATGCAGGCGCACTTTATTCTTTATTGGAGCCTCTAGCGAAACAAGGGATTAATATAACTAGAATTGAATCTCGTCCATCTAGGAAAAAGAATTGGGAGTATGTTTTTTTTCTCGATCTTGATGGACATGCTAAAGAAAAACCACTATCAGAAGTTCTTGAAACCGTAAAAGAAAGAAGTTCATTATTTCGTATTCTTGGCGCCTATCCAAAAGTAGTGAAATAATTATTATTATTTAACTATGGATTATTTGGTATCACCGTCTGTTTTAAATAACGATACGATAACTGTCCCTGGAGACAAATCGATTACTCATCGTGCATTGATTCTTGCATCAATAGCTGACGGGGAATCTGAAATCAATGGTTACTTGAATTCTGATGATTGTCTTTCAACGCTCAGAGCATTAAAAAAACTGGGTGCTAGAATAGAAAAAATTAATTCTACGAAAATCATTGTAAATGGTGTTGGCTTAGATGGTCTAACTTCACCAGAAATGGATCTAGATTTAGGAAATTCTGGCACTAGTATGCGTCTTCTCGCAGGTCTACTTTCTGGCCAATCATTTGATACTACTCTTGTTGGTGATAACTCTTTGTCATTAAGACCTATGAAAAGAATTATTTACCCATTGTCTTTGATGGGGGCGAATATTCAGAGCGACAGAGGTTTTCCTCCATTAACTATTAAAGCTGTAAGACATTTAGAGGCGATCAATTATGAGATACCTATTGCTAGTGCGCAGGTAAAATCTGCCATATTATTTTCAGCTTTATATACAAAAGGACATTCAGTTATAAAAGAAAACAATATTACACGTGATCATACTGAAAAAATGTTTTCTTTAATGGATATATCCATGATGAAAAAAGATGGTTCAATAACAATAAAAGGCAAACAAA
>PBBK01000017.1 GCA_002717685.1 Gammaproteobacteria bacterium
CGGCGAAGATGGTTCTATTCAGGGTGTTTTGGAATGGCTTGGTATTCCGTACACTGGAAGTGGAATCTTAGCTTCTGCAAGCGCCATAGATAAAATTGTTACTAAAGATATACTGACTGGCAAGGGTATACCAACTCCTGCTTATCGTGTCGTTACTTCGAGAGGAGATATTCTTAAAGCCATAGAAGAGTTCAAATTTCCACTTATCTTAAAGCCAAGCGATCAGGGTTCAAGTGTTGGTATGAGCTTATTATCTCATGAAACTGATATTAATAAAGCAATTGAGCTGGCCCTTGGTTTTAATGGTATTGCTTTTATCGAAGAATATATTGTCGGAGAAGAGATAACTGTTGCTATTCTGCAGGGAGAAGCGCTCCCTTCAATTCGTATTGAAACTCCTCATAAATTTTATGACTATCGTGCAAAATATGAATCTAAAGAGACAAAATATGTATGCCCTGGAATAAATGATGTTCGACTTGAGAATCAATACAGAGAACTTGCTCTTAATACTTTTAATTCAATAAGATGTGAGGGTTGGGGAAGAGTCGATTTCATTAAAGCAAATAGCGGCAAGCCTCAGGTTCTAGAAGTTAATACAATTCCAGGTATGACTAAAAATAGTCTTTTTCCTATAGCTGCAAGCAAATTGGGTATTCACTTTGATGAGTTATGTTGGCGAATATTAGAAACAAGTATGATAAAGCATCAAGAATAGCGGTATGGACCGGAAACCAGAAGAATGATTCATAAACAAGCAAAGAGGAGAAAACAAAAAAAAACTCAAAAATGGAAATTTCCTTATAAAGAGACTATCAATTTAGTTAAATTCTTGGTTGCTTTAACTGTTATTTTTTTTATTTTTCAATTTGGATCTCAAGCTTTAGACTGGCCCATAGAAACTATTTCTATTGAAAGTACATTTGAACGTGTCGATATTTTACAAATTGAAGAAATTATAAGTTCAGAATTAAATCATGGTTTTTTTTCTATTAATTTATCAATAGTTAAAGAGCGTGTAGCTTCTTTACCATGGATAGATAAAGTGTTAGTGAGTAGGCGTTGGCCAGGTAAGCTAGAAATTAGTGTTACTGAGCAAATCCCAGTAGCTCGTTGGGGGGATTCAGGACTTTTGAATATTCATGGCGAATTATTTGTAAAGGAAGCACGCCATATTTCTTCTGAATTACCACTATTGAATGGGCCTGAGGATCGTTCTTACGAGGTTGCGCAAAGATTTATCAGTATTCAACAACGCCTTATTCCATTCGGACTTGATCTGAGAGGGATGAATCTAGATGAAAGAGGAGCTTGGGAAATGACTTTATCTAATGGCATTAGTATTCGTATCGGTCGTCGAAATATCAGTGAAAAATTTGATTTTTTTATCGATGTTGTTGCTAATTTTATTTTAAGCCAAGATACTGCTATTTCCTTTATTGATATGAGATATGATAATGGCTTTTCTGTGAGTCACAAAAAATAATAATATGGATTTTGAGTCTTTATTTTAGGATTAAATAGTGAATAGGAATAATGAAAAAAATTTAATTGTTGGTCTAGACATTGGGACATCGAAGGTTGTTGCTATTGTAGGTGAGATAAATAATTCTGACGAGATTGAGGTAGTTGGTATTGGTTCGCATCCGTCAAAAGGACTAAAAAGGGGTGTTGTTGTCAATATTGAATCAACAGTCCATTCAATTCAAAAAGCTGTTGAAGAAGCGGAATTAATGGCCGGATGTGATATACATTCTGTATATACCGGAATAGCAGGAAGTCATATAAGAAGCCTCAATTCTCATGGTATTGTGGCAATTAGAGATAACGAAGTGAGTGAGAGTGATGTAGAACGAGTGATTGATGCCGCAAGAGCAGTAGCAATTCCCGCTGATCAGAAAATATTACACATTCTCCCTCAGGAGTTTCTTATAGATAATCAAGATGGAATTAGAGAGCCAGTTGGAATGTCTGGAGTGCGTTTAGAAGCTAAAGTACATATGGTAACTGGAGCTGAAAGTGCAGCCCAAAATATTGTCAAATGTGTTAAGCGTTGTGGACTGGACGTGGATGACATTGTTCTTGAGCAGTTAGCTTCGAGTTATTCTGTTTTAACTGAAGATGAGAAGGAGCTAGGCTCGTGCCTTGTTGATATAGGAGGCGGAACAACTGATATTGCTGTTTTTATTGGAGGGGCAATACAACACACCGCTGTTATTCCGATTGCTGGAGATCAGGTGACAAATGATATAGCAGTATCTATGCGTACACCTACTCCATACGCTGAAGAAATCAAAATAAAGTATGCTTGCGCGCTTTCCCAACTTGCAAATCCAGATGAGACAATTGAAGTGCCCAGTGTTGGGGATCGTCCACCACGAAGACTCGCAAGACAAACGCTTGCTGAAATTGTAGAGCCACGATTTGAAGAATTATTTAAATTGATTAGAAATGAATTAAAAAGAAGCGGCTATGAAGAATTAATAGCTGCAGGTATTGTTATTACCGGGGGTAGTTCAAAAATGGAAGGCGCTGTAGAACTGGCCGAAGAAATAATTCATATACCTGTCCGACTTGGAGTACCTCAGTATGTTGAAGGCCTACTAGATGTGGTCCGTAATCCTATCCATGCTACTGGTGTGGGGCTATTGCTATATGGGAGTGAAAGTATAAAACAATCAGGGTATTCCAGAAGCTCTTCTCATATAACTTATGGAATTGGAGATGTATGGGACAGAATGAAATTATGGTTTCAAGAGCAATTTTAATTATTATAAAGCATTGAATTTTTATATTTTTTTGAATCATAAAATAATTTTTAATGCATGTGTATCCATATTTATTATAAAATGTAATATTATTACTAACGATATAGTATTTATAAGGAAAATTATTAATGCTTTGTCAACGCACTATTAAAACAGCCATTCGAGCAACAGGTGTTGGACTTCATACTGGTGAAAAAGTGTATATGACTATTCGTCCAGCGCCTGAAAATACAGGTATTTCTTTTAATCGACTTGATTTAGAACATCCAATCAGTATTCCTGCAAATGCTGAGTTGGTTGGCGAAACAACGCTTGGAACTACATTAATAAAAGAAGGAGTTAAAGTTGCAACAATAGAGCATCTTATGTCAGCGTTAGCAGGACTTGGTATTGATAATGTAATGGTAGATTTATCTGGTCCAGAGGTACCGATAATGGACGGTAGTGCTGCACCCTTTGTTTTTTTGCTTCAATCTGCTGGACTTCAAGAACAAAATACTGCTAAAAAATTTCTCCGAGTGAATAAAAAAATTCGTGTTGAAGATGGGGATAAATGGGTCGAATTAAACCCTTTTAATGGTTTTAAGGTCAATTTTGAAATCTCTTTTAATCATCCAGTTTTTAACAAACTTCGTCGAAATGAATCTATTGACTTTTCGTCAACATCTTATTTGAAAGAGGTTAGCCGAGCCAGAACATTCGGATTTCTTAGAGATATAGAATTTCTTAGAGAGAAAAACTTAACGCTTGGAGGAAGCATGGATAATGCCATTGTTTTGGATGATTTTAGAATTCTGAATGAGGATGGTTTGAGGTATAAAAATGAATTTGTCAAACATAAAATTCTCGATGCTATTGGAGATCTATACTTATTAGGTCATTGTTTGATCGGCGAATATTCTGCTTATAAATCTGGTCACGGGCTTAATAATAAACTCTTACTAAAGTTACTAAAAGAAGATTCAGCATGTGAAGAAGTTATGTTTGAAGACTATGAAAAATCACCCGTTTCATTTTCAACTCCAGCTTATACGACTTAGTTATCAGCTAGTAGCTATTTTTTCTATTATTTTAACGCGACAGCTTGTTAGGAATTTCCATTTCGTTTGAGCTGTTTTGAGTAATTTTTCTTGATCAAAACGAATTTTTGAGCCCCAAGCAGAAGAATTGCATAATAAAACAAGCTCTCCATTTCGGCGAATATTAGCTGATATTAAATGTTTTGCAGCCTCTTTATCTAAAACATTTCTTAACATTTTTTTGAGATTATCCATCTCTTTGGCTCGTTTAATTATTGATTCTAGATTATTACTATCTAATTCTAGGCAATGTTTTAGGGTTTGACTTGGCATAAATAGGTATTTTTTTTAATTAAGTAACCCTGATAGGATACGCGAGATAAGGAAAATATTAAATTATTAATAGTCGAATATTTTATATGCTTTGCAGACAAAACAGTAAGTGATACGTAGAATGAATCTTTCATCATAACTAGGAACATTTATATCAACTTTTTAGTTCTTTTCGGAAACTAGTGTGGCAAACTTTTTAGCAAATATTTTTGGTAGCCGTAATCAACGCCTATTAAGGCAGTTTTCAACAACTGTACAATCAATTAATCATCTTGAAGAAAGCATGATTGCTCTTAATGATGATCAATTGGCGAATAAAACCATAGAATTTAAAAAACGCTTTGATAGTGGAGAGTCACTGGAAAGTTTGTTAATTGAAGTTTTTTCTGTTGTTAGAGAGACATCAAAGAGAACCTTAGGAATGAGACCATTTGATGTGCAGCTTATTGGCGGTATGGTTCTACATCAGGGAAACATTGCTGAAATGCGAACGGGAGAAGGAAAAACTTTAGTAGCAACTCTTCCAGCATACCTAAATTCTCTTAGTGGTAAGGGTGTTCACATTGTTACAGTTAACGAGTATTTAGCACAACGAGACGCAGATTGGATGAGACCAGTGTATGAATTTCTTGGTCTAAAGGTTGGTGTTGCCAAGAGCGGCCAATCCCATGATGAAAAAAAAGAGGCTTATAGCTCTGATATAACTTACTTAACAAACAATGAACTTGGATTTGATTATCTTAGAGATAATTTATCATTTTCGTTGAGTGATAAAGTTCAACGTGATTTAAATTTTGTAATTGTTGATGAAGTTGATTCAATTCTAATTGATGAAGCTCGAACACCCTTGATTATTTCAGGACCTACGGAAGAAAATACTGATCTCTATCTAAAAATTAATAAATTAATCCCTAAATTACAACTCCAAGAGAATGAAGATGGGCCAGGGGATTTTGGAAAAGATGAAAAATCAAAACAAATACATATCACAGAAGAAGGTCATCAACATGTTGAAGAACTAATGATGAATTCAGGTCTACTCGAAGAAGGACAAAGTCTTTATGATGCCGGGAATATTAGATTATTACACCACTTGAACGCCGCTCTTCGAGCTCACGTAATGTTTCATCGAGATGTTGACTATATCGTTAAGGAGGGTGAAATTGTCATTGTTGATGAATTTACTGGGAGAACAATGCCAGGACGAAGATGGTCTGATGGTTTACATCAAGCGATAGAAGCAAAAGAGAATGTCGCTGTAAAAGAAGAAAATCAAACAGTTGCATCTATTACTTTTCAAAACTATTTTCGTTTATATAGCAATCTTTCGGGTATGACTGGAACTGCTGATACAGAAGCATTTGAATTTCAATCAATTTATAATCTTGAAGTTGTCGTCATCCCAACCCATAAAAAAATGATAAGACAGGATCATCCAGATCTTGTCTATCTTACTCAAAAAGGCAAATTCGAAGCCATAATCGAGGATATTACCGAATGTAGATTAAGACAACAGCCAGCTTTGGTAGGTACTACTTCTATTGAAACTTCAGAGTTCCTCTCATCGCTTTTGAAACAAAAAAAAATAGACCATCAAGTTTTAAATGCAAAGCAACATGACAAAGAGGCACTAATTATTCAGCAAGCAGGTCAGCCAGGCAGCATCACTATTGCAACTAATATGGCTGGCCGCGGGACTGATATTGTTCTCGGTGGTAATTTAGAAGCTAAACTTCAATCTCTAGATAGTGATTCTGACCAAAATAAAATTAGATTGGCTTGGAAGAAAGAACATCAAACAGTAATTGATGCCGGAGGATTGCATATAATTGGTACGGAAAGACATGAATCAAGAAGAATTGACAATCAACTGAGAGGTCGTTCTGGTCGGCAAGGAGATCCGGGTTCAAGTCGTTTTTATTTGTCAATGGAAGATAATTTGATGCGAATCTTTGGTGACCCGGAAAGAACTAAGTCTCTATTATCTAAAGCTGGAATGAAAGAAGGTGAGGCGATAGAAAGCAAATTGTTGACTCGACAAATAGAGCGAGCACAACGTAAAGTTGAAACTCATAATTTCGATATACGTAAAAATCTTCTTGAATATGATGATGTTGCCAATGATCAAAGAAAAGTTATCTATCATCAGCGAAACGAACTAATGGAAGCAGATGAAATATCTGAATCTGTAGCCAATATTCGAGAAGAAGTTATTATTTCACTAGTGAATCGATATATACCATCCGGTTCTCTTGAAGAACAATGGGATCCAGATGGATTGATGCATGCATTTGAACATGAATTTCTACTTCCATTAAAGATTTCTCAATGGATTAAGGATGACCCAAAAATGAATGAAGATATGATCCTTGATCGTTGTATAGAAAAAGCACAACATGCATATAAAGAAAAAGAAGAGTCTATCGGTTCAAATCTAATGCGAATGGTCGAGAAAGAAATCATGCTCAAGCAACTCGATATCCATTGGAAAGAACATCTTGCGGCTATGGATCATTTACGCCAGGGGATAGGATTAAGAGGATATGGACAGAAAAACCCTAAGCAAGAATATAAGCGTGAAGGGTTTGAGATGTTTGGTGAGATGCTCGATCAGATTAAACATGATGCCATAAGTTTGCTTTCACGCATCCGAATACAGAATGAGCAAGACGTAACTAAAATGGAAGAACAAAGAAGAGCCGAGCAATCCATGGAATTTAAGCATGCTGAATCATCTGCGCTTACTAATAATGAAGATAAAACCATATCTCAAAACGTGGCGGGCGAAAATGNGCCAAAACAAAAAACCCCATTTGTNCGCACCCANCCAAAGGTTGGTCGAAACGATCCTTGTCCATGTGGTTCTAAGAAAAAATATAAACAATGTCATGGTCGTTTATCTTAGGATAAGTATGCTTTGAAAAAAATAGATGTAGCTGCAGGCATTTTGATAGATAAGAATAACCGTGTTTTGATAACNCAAAGAAATAAAGGCANGNTTTTAAAGGGATTTTGGGAATTTCCTGGCGGCAAGCTTAATATTGGCGAGAACCCAGAAATAGCGCTCAAAAGAGAACTTGAAGAGGAGCTNGGTATTTCGGTTATTTCTTATGAACCCTTTATGCAATTAGAGCATTGTTATTATAATCAAGCAGTTAATATAGATTTTTTTCTGGTACACAAATGGCTTGGTAGNGTAGTTGGATTGGATGGTCAAAATATACAGTGGGTTAAGATTAGTAGACTTCCAAAAAAGAAACTACTTGAAGCAGATATACCAATTATAAAGGCNCTGCAAGAAATCTNTCATTCATAATTTAGAGAATCAACAGATGCTTATTTTGAATTTAACATCTTTAGNAGATTGCATAGCTCTATTATCAGTAGTTGACCATTCTAGAAAACGAATTGTAAATCGCTGTTGATTGCCACTTATCTCAGGAAAAAGATTNCCACTGTCTTTTAGAGATATTCTAAGTATCTGATTTTGTTGATTTTTTTTATTAGTATGTTGGTACATACCTTCTTTGGCNACTTTATCTATTCTCTCGTTGCTATTGCGNATGATAAGGAGTATTTCTGATGATGTTTCACATATTGGTTTGATAGTGGATATCCAATGGAATAAATCTTTTTGTCTACGTTTATAGGGCTGCCTGAGCCAGTGACCATATTCAGGCATATCAAATTCACAGGTTCCGCCTGGAATTATGGCGCGATGTTTGATTGTGCTAAGAAATTCACTATTTTTAAGAGAATTTAAATAATGAGAACCTATATTTTGTAGATTATTTCTTTTAGTCATTAGGTTTGTATTTAGCACATCAAGNCTCTCAGAATCGACAGACGGTATATTTTGATAATGGCTAAATAATTCTAGTAAGCGGTCTACTTCCTTGAGTATTTCATTTCGGACATCTCCTCGCATTAGGACAGCCATAATTTCGAGCAAATTCGTTATAGCNTTACGAGTCGCCCATTGTTCTTCAATATCAGTGTTAGCAAGCATCTGACTATAAAGGAATTCCAGTCTAAGGAATGTTCGCATGCGCTCATTGAGTGGTTGTTCATAGGTCTGCTGATGTTGATCTGAATCTTGATACCAGAATCTTTGTTGACTTTTCTGTACGGAGGNTTCTGAGATATTGTGTACTAGATTGACCATCNCACTATTTTGCTTAAGACAAATACNATTGGCAAATTTTTATAGCTTATTAATTGTTTTTACTGAATATTTTTTAAGAAAAGAATTCTAGATATTTTTGATGAAGTTTTATGACTTGTGATTTAGTTGCTTGTTTACTTTGGTTATTTTGTATTAAATCATCGGCAATTTTAAGTAGATCTTGTCGACTAGCCTGAGAGGAGATAATATNNTTTGCTTGGCTTATTGTTTCTGANTCCCTTTTCAGCAAGCGTTGGAGTTGTAAAGCATCAGTACAATCAACAACAATGATTCTATCAATATNNTTNTTCATGGGGGAATTATAAAGTAATGGAATAACGATGATGTGATATANACCTTCTTCCATTTGTATTCTTTNTAAAGTTTCTTTTCTAATTTCTGGATGCATTATAGATNCAAGTAAAAGGCGTTTTTTTCTATTTTNAAAAATGATTTTGCGCAATTCTTTACGTTTAAGNNNTCCCTGTTCTGAGAAAATATGGNTTCCAAAGCTATTGCGAATTTNACAAAGTATTGATTTATTNGAATGAAGAATTTCTCGAGAAATTATATCCGTATCTATTACTGAAATTTTAAGTTCGCNAAAGAAATTNGATACCAATGATTTACCACTAGCAATTCCTCCCGTTAAAGCTATACGNGCAGATTTTTTATTTTTTGTTGTAATCTTACTTNCCACATTCATGTAATTTTATATAAAAAAGTTAAGTAAAAAGAAAATATCGTCTTTGATGTACATCATAGTAAGCCAAGCTGAGATTGAGATATACGGNCCAAACGGAATAGGATGATTTCTTTTTATTTTTTTTATCATAATTAAGCTTATTCCTATAATTGAACCTAAGATAGATGATAGTACGATGATAAATAGGGTGAGCTCCCATCCTAGAAAAGCTCCGATTCCAGCAAGTAATTTGAAATCACCATATCCAATCCCTTCTTTTTTGGTAATAAGCAAAAATATCCAATTGATGCACCACAGGCTGGTGTATCCAAATATTGCCCCAATAATGCTGTCTTCTGTATTAATAAAGAAGATTTGTGAATCTTCTAATGGATAAAAAATGCTTATAAACAATCCGAAACAAATTAGTGGAAAAGTAATAGAGTTAGGGATGATATTATGATCGATGTCTATAACACTTAGTGTTATTAAAGTCCAAGTTAATAATAAAGCAACTAATAATTCCCAACCTAATCCAAAACGCAAGCTAATAAGAACGGTAATTGTAGAAGTAAAAATTTCAATCACCGGGTAACGTTTAGGGATGTTCTCATTACAGAAACCACACTTACCACCAAGAGCGACATAACTAAAGAATGGGATTTTCTGTAGAACAGTCAGAGAATTTTTGCAACTAGTACAATGCGAGGCAGGATAGAATAAATTAAGGCTTTTATTCTTGTTTTGTTTGTAGGAATTACCAATGATTATAGGTAAGCGATAAATAACCATTGTGATGAAACTTCCAACTATGAGACCTAAAATTATTGCGGATAGAAGATAGAGATAATGGTATTGACTAAAAATTGTTTGCATATTTAATTAGTTACTTAATGTTGCTTAAAATGAAAATTTTTATAAATTTGATAAATGTTGCATTACTATTGATATAGAAAAAAATTACATTAGATTTTCGTTATTAGTTCGGACGTCATAATCTTGATATGCTGGTATAGCAATAGCAACTATAAATCCAATAATCGCTATAGCAATAATTAACTCGATTAAGGTAAAACCCGATACAAATTTCTTCATTTTTTATTCTCTTAATATGTGTGAGATACTAATTTATGATATTTAATTATCTATTAATATAAAATTAAATATAAAAAAATTCTTTATGTGGCTATTTTTATATATTGAATTTTGCTTCATAATTTAATTTGCTTCAGAATATCTGGTTTTTAGGAAAGATCAGATCAAATTTTTTTCAATAATCACCTCAAAATACTTGGTCGCTATAAATAATGAATCTTCACGAATTTCAATCAAAACAATTGTTTAATCAATACGAAATACCTGTTCCTTCAGGTTTAGTGGCTAAGTCGCCTAAAGAAGCAGTTGATGCAGCTAAGAGTCTTGGNGGTAATTTGTGGGTAGTAAAGGCCCAGATCCATTCTGGAGGTCGAGGTAAAGCTGGCGGGGTTAAACTTGCTGAAACATTGAGTGAAGTAAATCAATTTTCTAAAGATATGCTTGGACAGAGACTTGTTACACCCCAAAGTGGTTCAGATGGTCTTCCTGTTGAAATAGTGTATATAGAAGAAGGTTCAAGTATCGATCGCGAACTATACCTTAGCTTGCTTGTAGACCGTTCGAGCGAAGGGTTAATTATCATGGCTTCTGAAGCTGGCGGGATGGATATAGAGGCAGTAGCAGTTAGTGCTCCTGAAAAAATTCTTACTCAAGATGTTAACCTGAATTATGTGACTCCTAAGGAACCCTTGGGATTGAGATTGGGTTTAGGCCCATCTCAAGTAGAAGAATTAGAGGATATCCTATTTAAATTAGTAGAATTGTTTTATAAATCTGATGCAAGTCTTATTGAAATTAATCCTTTAATAGTAACTAAAGAAGGACATCTAGTGGCGCTCGATGCCAAAATAAACATAGATGATAATGCGTTATTTCGTCAGGAATCTCTTTTAAAGCTCAGAGATGATTCTCAAGAAGATGATAAGGAAACAGCAGCGAGATCACATGGTTTAAACTATGTTTCATTAGATGGAAATATTGCTTGCATGGTCAATGGCGCTGGATTAGCTATGGCAACTATGGATCTGATTAAATTGCATGGCGGCGAGCCGGCAAATTTCCTTGATGTCGGAGGAGGGGCAACAGCGGAACGTGTATCAGAAGCATTTAAAATTATTCTAGCCAACTCAAATGTAGAGGCTATTCTAGTTAATATNTTTGGGGGAATNGTTCGCTGNGACCTTATAGCCGAGGGAATTATTGCAGCGGTCAAAGAAGTTGGAGTNAGTATTCCTGTCACTGTTCGCTTGGAAGGAACAAATGTTGAAAAGGGGCGTAAACTTTTAAAAGATAGTGGTTTAAAAATAATAGCAGCAGAAAATTTAACTAATGCGACGATAAAAATTATTTCTCTTGCTAATGGTGATGATCGATGAGTATTTTAGTAGGGAAAGATACGAAGGTGATTTGCCANGGATTAACAGGAAAGCAAGGAAGTTTCCATACACAACACTGTCTTGAATATGGTACCCAGGTTGTTGCTGGAGTTACTCCCGGAAAGGGAGGNCAAGAACACTTAGGATTACCTATTTTCAACAAAGTTAAAGAAGCTGTAGATAAAACAAATGCNACTGTGAGCATGATTTATGTACCNGCTCCATATGCTGCAGATGCAATCCTGGAGGCNGCTGACTCAGGNATAGAACTTATAGTNTGCATCACTGAAGGATTGCCTGTCTTGGATATGCTTAAAGTAAAATCTAGGATACGTAATTATGATTGTAGACTCATTGGCCCGAACTGTCCTGGCATCATTACTCCAGGTAGTTGTAAAATTGGAATTATGCCTGGTTTTATCCATGNACCTGGATCCATAGGAATTATTTCTCGCTCAGGAACTCTAACATATGAGGCTGTTTTCCAAACAACAAATGAAGGGTTGGGACAGACAACTTGTATCGGTATAGGAGGCGATCCAATAAGAGGTATGAATTTTATAGATTGTTTGGAGCTATTCGAATCAGATCCAGATACTAAAGGTATTATTTTGGTAGGTGAAATTGGTGGTACGGATGAAGAAGCTGCGGCAGAATTTATAAAATCAAATGTTACTAAACCTGTAGTAGCATATATCGCAGGAGTAACAGCTCCTCCCGGAAAGAGAATGGGGCATGCGGGAGCGATAGTTTCAGGAGGTAAAGGTACAGCTGAGGAAAAATTTAAAGCATTTGAATTAGCTGGAGTATATACAGTNAAATCGCCTTCAGATATGGGNAGAGCNATGTCTGAACTTANNAAATAAGNCATTAAATAGAAGTAAAGAAAATTAAACAAATTACAGAATATTTTCGATAAATGTAATGAATAAAAAATTATCAGTTGCCCTAGCACAACTCGATCTTTTTGTCGGTGATGTGAAAGGGAANGCTATTAAAATAATTGATTATTGCGAAAAAGCGCGCGATGTTCTTAAAGCAGATCTTNTAGTTTTCCCTGAACTTGCTCTTTCNGGTTACCCTCCTGAAGATCTCTTATTTCATTCTGGATATAGAAGGCGTATCAATGANTCACTCAGTCAAATAAAAAATGAGGTNCATGGGATAGCAGTTTTATTCGGTTTTCCNGAATATGTTGAAGATGATATATATAACTCATGCGCTGTTTATTTTAACGGAGATGAGTTAGCTAGTTATCGTAAGCATTTGCTCCCTAATTACAGNGTTTTTGATGAACAGCGTTATTTTAAGGCAGGCACTAATCCATCAGTATTTAAGATAAAGGGAATTAAAGTTGGCTTAAATATTTGTGAAGATGTGTGGGAGTCATTCCCAGCATTAAAGGCGAAAGAGGCAGGCGCGGAAATACTCATAGCAATAAATGGGTCTCCTTATGAAATTCATTGCCAAACTAAGAGAGAGGACAAAATTAGAAAACGAACNAAAGAAATAGAGATCCCAATTGTTTATCTTAATTTGGTTGGAGGGCAGGATGAACTCGTTTTTGATGGNGCATCATTTGTAATGGATGTAAAAGGCAAGNTCTGTTTTCGTGCCTCCCCTTTTAAAGAAATTTTCCAAAAAGTTGATTTTAAAATTACTGAATCAGGCGTTATTCCTGAAGTTTCTAATATCGAAGCANTCTACCCGGANGAGCAAAGTGTTTATGAGGCTTTAGTATGCGGNACTCGGGATTATATAGTAAAAAATAATTTTCCTGGGGTCATCTTAGGCTTATCCGGAGGNATTGATTCNGCATTAACACTGGCGATTGCTTGTGATTCAATTGGCGCTAAGAATGTTCGCGCAGTTATGATGCCATTTAAGCATACCAGCACAATAAGTAAAGAAGATGCNGCNGAACAAGCGAGTATGCTCGGNGTGAATTATGACATATTACCTATTAACACTATGTACGANGCTTTTTCTGAACAGCTTAGACCAATATTTTCTGGAAAAAAACAAGATGTAACTGAAGANAATATTCAGGCTAGATGCCGTGGATTAATGTTGATGTCTATATCAAATAAAACAGGANGCATGTTATTAACAACTGGNAATAAAAGTGAAATGGCAGTTGGATATGCTACTCTTTATGGTGATATGGCAGGGGGTTTTGCNCCTTTGAAAGATTGTAATAAAACTCTTGTATATAGATTGGCGCATTACAGAAATAGTATAGGTATGGCTATCCCTGAGAGAGTTATATCAAAAGAGCCTTCAGCAGAGCTAAGAGAGAATCAGAAGGATAGTGACTCTCTTCCTCCNTACGAAATATTGGATCCAATTCTCGATGCATTTATAGAGAAAAATTTATCTGTNGTAGAAATTGTCAAACTTGGTTATGACAGANACGTTNTAATCAAAATTCTTGAAATGGTTAAAAGAAATGAATATAAACGTAGGCAAACTCCCCCAGGTATAAGAATTAGTGGCAGAGCATTCGGAAGAGATTGGAGATATCCTATAACTTCACATTATTCATTCCCTGAATAACATTAGGCTTGTTTTTTTANGATCTTTTTAGAATTTCTTGAGTAGCACGATACCCTTGTTCGATTGCAGATTCNGTCATAGCACTTGCGCCGGCATCTGAATTAGCAATTGAGATCCTTCCAAATTGTTTTCGACCCTTTAGCCAAATTTTCTTTTCATTTGGCCAAGAATCAGAATACCAATGCATACTTTCATTTTCAGCATCGGTGCCGACTGCGTAACCGTGTGGCCAGCGATTGACAGTGATGGCTTTAATGTCACGTGCTGGGTTGAAATCTCCTTCTGCTAGCATTGCTCCGAGTTGTTCGCGTATTTTTCGTTCGAAATATTCGAAGGATGTATTCAGCAAATCATATCGACCTGCTCTGAAATTTTCGATCAAGGGTAAGCCGCCTGGCAACGGGATGCGGTACATATGGATAGTAATTGGTTCGTTAGTCGATCTTGAGGATTCATAATCTGCAAAACGGAGCGGATACGTTAGTCGTATATCNCTAAAGTAACTTCCNGGNCAATACGCNGCGAATATNCCAAGTTTTTCAAATGCTTTCCAGTTACTTANCANTACGTTNGTAGATACTAACGGCATTCTAATTGTGTTACTAAGTGCTCTTTTTTGATCTTCAGGTAGTTCTGGGCANAGAGANGGNATNATTGAATGGTAGCANGCAAGAATACAGTTTTTAGCCCGCACACGTCTAGCTCTACTCCCTTGGACATAGGTAATTTCAACCTGTTTTGCNTAATTTGGNTCACCAATATGGTGCATGTGCACTGCTGTTGNATTAAGTCGTAAGCGAACTGAGGACTCTGGATTATCCATTNTTCCATAGTCAAATTTTGCCGATACAATGTCGTTCATCGAATTGCCNGACGCGATTCCTGGGATCAGACGACGTACTAGTAATCGAGCAATCGAAGCATTGCCGTCCGGAAAATGAAAATCTTCNCTNATATCATGATTATCCNNCTCGGATTGACGCCGNNTCTCTTTTTNTAGTCCGAGACCAGATGTTCCCGGTAAACCGGCACGAAGCGCATNNAATGCGGGTGACACGTCAGTGCCGTTTCCCATGTAGCTGGCNCGCCACATGGNGAAGAAACTGATCACTTCAGAACTAGCNCCTACAATCTCTGNCAGAAAATTTGTATAACTGATCGATTTAAGGAGNGCTATNTTTTCTTCCTTTGATTTNCCTTGAAGATAATCTTTATNTCCGCAGAATAGCTGTAANATTTCTTCNCGTGCTTTACTNCTGAGGGGTGTATTNCTTAAATATGCGGATACCTTATTCTTATTACCGATACCTTTGGCAAGTTCTGCTGGCAAGGTAGGGTAAGCAGGTTCTTGGTTGTCGCGGGGAATGCCTGATGCACCTGGCACTAGCTTATCGGTGCCGAATGTTTTTTTGTCAAAGAATATACCCCCCNTTAAGTTTAAAGAGTCGTAGAGTTTGTGATCAAACACTTGTTGAGCAAGCTCGACGTCGATACCTANGTCTTTAATTAATTCTGCCGCNACAGTTGGGTATCTCCATGGAGCTTCTATGTACTCCGTTCCACCAAGATCAACTAACATACGTCCGTTGTAGTGAAACTCATTACGCTTGGCATGTCCGCCGAAATCATCATGATTTTCGANAATTAGAATTTTAGCGTTCGGTNTCGCTTCCTTTTGAAAAAAATACGCTGCAGCAAGACCACTTATTCCGCCACCAACGACAACTAGATCGTATTCTTCTCCNGTGTCTATNGATTCACTTGGGTCTTTCCATCTAGAGCCATCTCGTAAAGAGTGAGCTACTTCGAANGAGCCAGGATGGCTTCCACGTAGCCCCGCTCGAGTCGGCGGATAATAGCCTGGCATCATTTGGGCAGCAGTATCATCAGTTGGATTTTTTAATGCATTGGCTGCATGGGATAATGGTGTGGTCAATAATGATCCAGTGATAGCAATATTGGCGCCATTGAGAAAGTCTCTTCGGCTTATATGAGAATTCATACCTAACTTNCGATCATTTTTTTTCATAATCTGATTGACACTTTGGAGTTAGTTCGCAACTGGAGGNGGAAACAATANTNTTAAAAAATTCTTNGGTTTTGATAACAGNGATGAATCGTTTTCCGAAGTNTTTTGTATNGGTGTTTCTTNATTNGGAGAATTTGTTTCNCGAACTCTCCGATCGTCTGTAGGNGGAAACAGAGTTTGTAAAAAATTCTTNGGTTTTGATAACAGCGATGAATCNTTTNCCAAAGTTTGTTGTNCAAGCATCCCCTCATTTGAAAAATTTGTTTCACGGACTCTCCGCGCGTCTTNTGAAAGNTCTGTCATACCTAACTTNTCATAGGCTTGGATTAAAATATCTAGAGAGNCTTGGTTNTAGATTGATCCGTTGTATTCTTCAAGNGAGCTTTTTGCCCTATTTATTGCAGCCACATAAGCTCCCATTCTCAGATAATAATCTGCAACAATATTTTCATAAGCAGCAAGACGGTTTTTTATGAAAATCATTCTTTGTTCTGCATCAGCAGCATATTCGCTAGCAGGGTATCTTTCTACAAGCTGTTTTAAAAAAGAGTATGATTCAATGGTATCCTTTGGTGGTCTCTTATTCATATCTTTACGAAAACTCTTTTCAAGGAAATCAGGTTCTTTTTCAAAATATGCTANNGCTTTTATATACAAAGCATAATCGATTCTTGGATGAGTTGGATTTTCACGCATAAATGCATCAGCCGCATCAATGGTTTGTTCTTGAGATTGCATTTTATAATAAGCATGGATTAATTCTANTTGTATTTGATTTGACAAGTCGCTAAACGGGAATCGCGATTGTATNGCCTCAAAAATNTCTATAGCNCGTCTATAGTTTCCTGCTGTTACCTGGGATTTGGCGGAATCATAAGCATTAACTATGTCGTTTATAAATGCGTCTNCAGGCGCTTCTTCGTTATTTGCACAACCTAAAAGATTCATAAAAATTATGAAAAAAGTCATAATTAGTTTTTTATTTAAGTNAGAGTGGCNAGTTTTGTTTGAGATATCTGTAATAATCATTAATTTCATTTCCACGTATATTGCAATANACATGAGTATTATATTGGTTAGATACTAATTATTTTAAAAACNTTTTTCTAGATAAATTAACACATATGACAAATAGAATTGAAAGAAAAAAAATTTCCANGAGATTGAAAGGCAAACGTCTAGATCAATCACTTGCCAAAGTTTTTCCAGAATTTTCACGAAATCGCCTAAAAAGCTGGATTTTGAAGGGTTTTATTCTAGTTGACGGGAAATCCTGGCGACCTAGAGATATTGTTAAGGGAGGCGAAACAATAGATTTAAATGTAAAGTATGAGTCTAGTGTGATTGANTCACCTCAAGATCTTGAGCTTGATATNGCGTTTGAGGATAAATTTTTTCTTCTTGTTAATAAGCCTGCAGGATTGGTAGTTCACCCAGGCGCAGGCAACCCCAGCGGGACATTAATGAACGGTCTTTTGTACCTTTATCCGCATCTAAANAAGTTGCCAAGAGCCGGGATTATTCATCGCTTAGATAAAGATACTAGCGGATTAATGNTGGTAGCTAAGACTATTGAATCCCATACTGCATTAGTTCGACAATTAGAGCTCAGAGAAATTTCTCGTAAATATGAAGCTGTGTGTGTAGGCGTGTTAACTGGTGGAGGAAAAATTACTNAGCCTATCCGACGNCATCCAGTTCACCGAACCAAGATGGCTGTGGGTGAAAATGGTAGACCTGCTACCACTTACTACAAGGTTAAGAATAGATTTAGAGCGCATACTCACATTGAAGTTGACTTAGAAACCGGTCGTACNCATCAAATACGCGTACATTTTGCTTGGCGACGACATCCTTTATTTGGTGACCCACTATATGGGCAACGTTTAGCCATTCCCTCGGGTATGGACAAGTACACTCAATCAGTAATTCGATCTTTTAAACGACAAGCACTATGCGCTAGATCGTTGGATTTTTTACACCCAATGACCAACAAAGAAATGTCATTTCAAATTCCTCTAGCTTTTGATTTCGAGGAGTTAATCAGCGCGCTTAAACAAGATGTTCAGAGTATGGTCGAATGAATACATCGTATTTTATAAAAGCTAATTGGCCAGCACCTAATAATGTTATTGCTGGGACAACTTTAAGAATGGTGCGTCTAAATAAAGAATTAAAAGCAAGTTTTAATCTGGCCGATCATATAGGTGATGATCTAGAAAAAGTATTTGTTAATAGAGAAATTTTTAAAAAACAACTAAATTTATACCAAGAGCCATACTGGCTCCACCAGGTACATGGGAATTGTGTAGTAAAAGCTCCTTTTCGAAAAATTCTCCCAACAGCTGATGCTTGTGTAACGAATACACCTAACACCGTTTGTATTATTTTAACTGCAGATTGCCTGCCAATTTTTTTCACATCTGAAAAAGGTGATTTTGTAGGTATTGCGCATGCAGGTTGGAAAGGAATGCTTGCCGGTATTATTGAAGAAACAATAAGTTCTTTTGAGATTGAGCCTCAAACTTTGATGGTATGGTTAGGCCCAGCTATTTCTCAATCTGCTTTTGAAGTAGGAGATGAAGTAAGGGATCAATTCCTGCTAAAAGAAAGAGAAGCAGAACAGTTTTTTCTAAAGAATCCAAATAAGCGATGGCAAGCTGATCTCTATGGATTGGCAAAGCTTAAACTTAATAATTATGGCGTCAAAAAAATATTTGGCGGACAATATTGCACATTCAAACAGCAAAAAAAATTCTTTTCTTATCGTCGTAATAGACAAAGTGGCCGAATGGCTAATTTTATTTATATTAATAATTACTCATAAACATCCTTGTCTCTTTAGTTTGTTCATAATAAAATTTTTATATATTGTTTTGGAGATTTAAGAGTGCCTATATATGAATATGTCTGTCAAAATTGTAACCATACGTTTGATGAACTTCAAAAAATTGGAGATATTCCGTTAATAAAATGCCCTGATTGTGAAAAATCAGAATTAAAACGATTGATATCTGCACCGCGTTTTCGTCTAAAAGGAGAGGGTTGGTACGAAACGGATTTTAAGAAGAAAAACCAACGTAACATTTTGAAAAATGACAATGAATCCAGTAAAAAGGAAGAAACAAAGGAAAAAAAGCCCCTCGAAACAAAAAAAAGTGAAAATAAATCTTCAGAAAAGATAAAATCAAATGAATCGAAACCTAAGAAATCTGGTAAAAATAGGTAAACAACTATGAAAAACTTTCGTCGTTATCTTATAGCAGGGCTTTTAGTTTGGTTACCGATTGGCGTGACGGTATTTTTGGTACGAATTATGATTGGCTTGATGGACCGAAGCTTACTTTTGCTGCCTAGTCAATTTCGTCCAGAAAACGTGATTGGATTTGGAATCCCCGGTCTTGGTTTTTTATTAACTATTATAGTTTTACTTCTCACTGGCGTACTTGCAGCTAACTTTGTTGGGAAAAGTATGGTGAGTTTTGGGGAAAGTTTGTTAGATCGCATTCCTTTTGTTCGGTCTATATATTCAGCCACAAAAAATTTCGCAGAAATAGTGTTTTCAGGTTCTGGTCAATCCTTTAAAAAGGTTTTATTGATTGAATATCCAAGAAAAGGGATATACAGCCTTGCATTTCAAACATCATCAGAACTGGGTGAGGTTCAAGAAAGAGTTGGAGAAGACCTAGTTTGTACATTCGTGCCAACTACCCCAAATCCTACCTCCGGTTATATTATTGTCCTTCCTAAGAAGGATATTATAGAGTTGGATATGGAGGTAGAACAAGCACTTAAGATGATTATGTCTCTCGGAGTAGTAGTTCCTTCATGGGGTAAGAAAGATCTGGATGATCTTCCAGAATCTGTTAACAGAAAATTGAGAAATGATGATAACTAGACTGATGGTTAATATGATTCTTGCAGACTGGCGTTATACCCCGTAATATTTTGTTTTTCTTTTCTTATACGTGAATATCAATTATGCGCAGCCATTATTGTGGAGAAGTAGGAACCTCTTTAGTAGATACAGAAGTTGATGTAACTGGTTGGGTTCATCGACGTAGGGATCATGGCGGAGTTATTTTTGTCGATCTTAGAGATAGGACAGGTTTACTTCAAATTGTATTTGATCCAGACCAGGCTGAAATTTTTGCAGAAGCTGAACGTATTCGTAGCGAATTTGTCCTTTTAGTAAAAGGAAAGGCTCGGCTAAGACCTGAAGGAACAGTTAACAAAGACATGAAAACAGGGCAAGTTGAAGTCTTAGCTACAGATCTTGTTACTCTCAATGCATCTCCTACGCCTCCTTTTCATCATGATGAGAATGCAAATGAAGAATTAAGACTTAAGTATCGTTACCTAGATCTTCGCCGTGAAGAAATGCAAAAGAATTTGCATCTGCGTCACAAGGTTACCCAATCAATAAGAAAATTTCTTGATAAGAATGGGTTTTTAGATATTGAAACACCAATGTTAACTCGGGCTACGCCTGAAGGTGCTCGAGATTATATTGTTCCAAGTAGAAATCATATAGGTAAGTTTTTTGCTTTACCTCAATCACCTCAGATTTTTAAACAACTGCTAATGATTTCTGGCTTCGATCGTTATTATCAGATTGTTCGCTGTTTTCGTGATGAAGATCTTCGAGCTGACCGGCAACCAGAGTTTACTCAGTTAGATATTGAAATGAGCTTTGTCGATGAGTCATCAGTAATGATTATGATGGAAAAGCTTATTCGTAATCTTTTTAGTAATGTTTTGAATGTAAAATTACCCTCACGATTCAAAACTATGGCCTATAAAGACGCAATGTTTAAATATGGATCTGATAAACCGGATCTCAGGATTCCTTTAGAATTGATCGAAGTATCTGATTTGATGAAAAATGTTGAGTTTAAAGTTTTTTCCAAACCAGCTAATGATACTGAAAGTCGCGTCGCAGCTCTATGTGTTCCTGGGGGTTCTTCTCTTACTAGAAAAGAGATTGATACCTATACTGAGTACGTAAGTCGATATAATGCTAGAGGGTTGGCATACATAAAAGTTAATGATATTAAATCTGGTAGAGAAGGATTACAGTCACCAATAATTAAATTTTTTACAGATGATACTGTTAGTGAAGTTCTTAAGAGAGTTTCTGCTAAGAATGGAGATATTATCTTTTTTGGTGCTGACAAAGAAAATATTGTTAATGATGCCTTAGGAGCACTTCGGGTAAAAATTGGTATAGATCATCACATGGTCTCCGAAGGATGGGAGCCTGTATGGATTACTGATTTTCCGATGTTTAAATTTGACGATATCACTAAGAAATGGACATCTTTGCATCACCCATTTACAGCCCCAGCAACTGATGATCTACAGATACTAAAAAAATCTCCCGGACAGGTATTATCTCGTGCTTATGATATGGTTTTGAATGGTTCTGAGATTGGTGGCGGGTCAATTAGAATTCATAATAAAGCGATGCAATCCGAAGTTTTTAAATTACTTGGCATTAGTGACGATGAAGCTGATGAGAAATTTGGTTTTTTATTAAATGCTCTTGAGTATGGATGCCCACCACACGGGGGTATTGCATTTGGAATCGACCGTATGGTTATGTTGATGGCAAATGCCGAAAGCATACGTGATGTCATCGCTTTTCCAAAGACACAATCGGCAAATTGTCCTCTTACTGATGCACCAAGTGAAGTTCCCCAGGAGCAATTAAGAGAAGCAGGTATTCGTCTTCGAACATTAAAGAAAACTGAGAAAAAAAAGAATTAGAGTAAAAAAAGTGTTTAATAAGGGTATATAGTCTTTTTACATCATGCCTATAGTTTTAACCATTGCGCAATGAGTTCTGATTGGATTTTAGGGTACTGATTAGCAAGATTTATGGTTTCTCCGGGATCATCCACGAGATTGAATAAGAGCCATTTATTTCTATCTCCTGTAAGAGTATTGGCATCATCGTCATCACTTTGGATCTGAATAATTTTCCAAGGCCAACGAACTAGAGCTTGTTTTGTTTCTGATGTCATCCATGGAATTGATTCTGATTTATCATGGACCGGGATATCTTCACCCTGAAGTTGTTTCCAAAAAGAACGGCCACGTACTGGGGGAGATTCTTGAGTTTTAAGGCCTGTTTCCATTTTATTCATGTTGGCAATATCTAAAAAAGTGGGAAGAATATCCATTACTGTGAGATAGCGCCGGTCAAAGCCGCCTGAGTTTTTAATCGAATTATGATTGACAAAGGTTGCAGCTAGCGTTCCCCCAGAATACAAAGAGCCTTTTAGTTCCCTATAAGGCGCTGTTGCAGCTTCACCCCAGCCTCGCCCATAAGCCGTCCAGGACCCTTCGCGGCCCATATTGGATAGGCTGTTATCCCAATCACTTCGAGGTATAAGTTTTGGTCTCCAACTCGAATCACTACCAGAGGCACCATTATCAGACATGAATAGGATTACGGTATTATCCAAGGAAGATGTATCTTTTAGATAATCAATAAGACGTCCTATATGAAAATCCATGCTTTCTACCATTGCTGCATATATTTCCATGGCACGCGAAGAGGCAATTTGTTGCTCGCTGGAAAGGCTATTCCAAGTTTCAGCTTGCCCCTTGTAGTTATTTAGGCTTAAGTTTTCCGGGAAAATTTTTAGCAAATTCGCTTTTTTTACACGTTCTTTGCGAATTTCGTCATAACCCATTTCATAACGACCTGCATAACGGTCGATCCAGTGATCAGGAACTTGAAGCGGTAGATGAGGTGCAGTGAACGCAAGATAACCAAACCAGGGTTTATTATCTTTTTTATTGGCATCAATATAGCTAATTAGTTTATCTGTGAAGAGACTTGAAGAAAACCAATCTTCGGGTAAAGATTTGATTGGTTCTCCATTTTCACGATAGGCGTTATACGATTCTGGGAAATTGCTATATCCAAGATGATTATCAGCTGGCGGAAGAAGCGCATATGAAGATTCAAATCCTCGTTCGGCCGGACCTTCATGTGCTTGTATTCCTAAATTCCACTTTCCCGCCATGTAGGTGTGATAACCTGCAGCTGAAAGTCTTTCCGGTAATGCCATAATATCTGTTCTCAATGCATCGTTATGCTTGCTGAGCCCTGCCTCACGATAAGTTCTGCCAGACATCAGCATGGCACGTGTTGCGAAGCACATTGGTGCTACGTGGAAATTAGTTAGACGTACTCCAGCGTATGCAAGTGAATCAAGATTAGGTGTCGCAATTTCACTACCGAAAAAACCAACGTCTGTATATCCTAGATCATCAGCAACAATCAATAAAATGTTTGGTCGCTGATCAACGTTACTAGTATTAATTGATTTAGTTTCACTAAAACGTTGATTATCCTCACACCCAGTTGTTATAAGCATGATAGTGATAAGAAAAGCAGCCGAAGAAATAANAAACTTCTTATATTGCTTTAGTCCTATAAACGATAGTCTGCTTTTCACCTATAATTCTCCCTTACTGAGACTATATGTTATTTTAGAGTTGAATTAATGTAAAATTTCTAGAAATGAAAATTCTTCATTTAGAAACTGGCCGGTTTTTTTATGGCGGACCGCAACAGGTAATTTATTTATGTAATGCCCTAAAGGACCTTAACGTCGATAATATACTTGTTTGTCCACCCGATAGTGAAATTGATGAGATAGCTAGGAAAATCGGAATCAGAGTNATCAATCTACGATGTGGCGGAGATTTTGATATTTTCTTTGGTTATAGTTTGTGGAAAATGCTTCGCAAGGAAAAGCCCGATATAGTTCATTGTCATAGCCGCAGGGGTGCTGATTTTATCGGTGGTAGGGTATCACTCTTAGCAAATATACCGGCTGTTATAACTAGAAGAGTTGATAATCTTGAATCAAAATTTTTAGCAAAATTACGCTACAAGCCTTTTAATAAAATTATTGTAATATCTAAAAATATTCAAACTGTTTTAAAAAATACAGGCATCAAAAAAAAGGTAACTTGTATATATAGTGCGGTTGACTCCGATCAGTTTNTTAAACCAAAAAATTTTAAATGGTTTTATGAAAATTTTTCAGTTTCAGAAGATAATTTTGTAATATTGTCTGCATCACAATTTATTGCTCGTAAAGGACATAAATATTTNTTGCATGCAGTGGCTAATTTAAGAAATAAATTCCCACAAATCAGGCTTGTGATTTTTGGGCGAGGCCCCAAAGAAAATGAAATGAAACAATTATGCAAGCGCCTTAAACTTGAAGATATAGTTCAGTTTAGAGGTTTTTGCATTGATTTGGATAATTTTATCGGTTGTTTTGATTTACTTGTTCATCCAGCAACACAAGAAGGTCTAGGCGTTATAGTATTAAAGTCAGCGGCTTCTGGGATACCAGTTGTGGGATTTAATGTCGGTGGTCTACGAGAAAGCGTGTTGAATGGAAAAACAGGTTTACTTGTAAAAAATAGAGATGGACATGCTTTACAGAAAAGTATTGCAGCATTTATCAATAATGAAGAATTCTATGAAAAAAGTTCTAGTGTTGCTAAACGTTGGGTTAGAGATAGGTTTACAATTAAGACGATGGTAAAGAAGCATTTAAAAGTATATAAATCAATTCTCAATGACTAAGATCGAATCAATTAAAAATATTTCGAATACATTGGTCAATGCTCTTATTGTTGCTAACAAAACTGTGGNAACAGCAGAGTCATGCACTGGTGGTTGGATAGCAAAATCGATAACTGATATTCCAGGTAGCTCGAAGTGTTTTCTTTGTGGAATGGTTACTTATAGTGACCAATCGAAAAAATCAATTTTGGGTATTAAGTCTTCAATATTGAAAGACCATGGAGTAGTTAGTGAGGCTGTCGTACGTGAAATGTCAGACAANATACTTAAAATGAATAATTCTGACCTATCTGTTGCCGTGAGTGGTATAGCTGGACCCGNTGGCGGTTCCGAAGATAAGCCGGTAGGTACCGTCTGGATAAGTTGGTCTATATCTTCTGAAGGTGAAGTCACATCAGATGCCATTAAATATAATTTTATTGGTGAACGAAAGTTGATTAGAAAGCAGGCCGTTATAATAGCTCTAAAAGGGTTACTTGAGAGGNTGGTNTCTTAAATTTTTCTTGCGCATAAGTNGAAGAGATTTCAATCTATTAGCNATTCAATAGAATTTATATAATTATATTTAAGGAATANGCACTNCTATCAGAAACANTAAGTTCAGAGCTTTTGTTATAAAACACTATAATTGAGCTTGATTAGTAACTAACGACAAACAGCGTTTTATGAAATAATTAGAATTATTAAAAATACAACAATGGCAACTACCAATGGATGAAAATCAAAAAAAATCACTCACAACAACTCTTGGACAAATTGAAAAGCAGTTTGGAAAAGGTTCGGTTATGCGACTTGGAGAAGAAGGAGTGTATGGGGATATTGACGCAATTTCATCGGGATCAATAGGACTTGATGTAGCACTGGGAATTGGAGGTCTACCCAAAGGTAGGGTTGTCGAAATTTATGGCCCAGAAGCCTCGGGAAAAACTACATTAACATTACAGGTTGTTGCTGAGGCTCAAAAAGTCGGTGGGACTGCTGCCTTTGTGGATGCAGAACATGCGCTCGATCCTTCTTACGCTAAAAAACTTGGTGTTAATGTAGAAGAATTACTCGTTTCACAACCAGATACAGGCGAACAAGCACTCGAAATTACTGATATGTTGGTTCGTTCAAGCGCCATTGATGTTGTGGTAATTGATTCAGTAGCGGCGCTAACCCCGAAGGCTGAAATCGAAGGAGACATGGGCGATTCACATATGGGATTGCAAGCTAGGCTTATGTCACAAGCATTAAGGAAACTCACAGGTAATATTCAACGCTCAAATACGATGGTTATATTTATTAACCAGATTCGTATGAAGATAGGCGTTATGTTTGGTAGCCCCGAAACTACTACAGGTGGAAATGCTCTGAAATTTTACTCTTCCGTAAGACTTGATATTAGGAGAATTGGTGCTATTAAGAAAGGCGATGAAATCATCGGTAATCAGACTCGTGTAAAAGTTGTGAAGAATAAAGTGTCTCCGCCATTTAGAATGGCAGAGTTTGAAATTTTATATGATCAAGGAATATCACGTGAAGGTGAAATAATTGAACACGGGGTTGCTCTAGATATCATTGAGAAATCAGGATCTTGGTATAGTTATAAATCTGATCGCATTGGTCAGGGTAAAGAGAACGTCCGTGATTTTCTAAAAGAGAATTCAGATATCTGCAATGAGATTGAAGCTCAAATAAGATCCAAGTTATTACCAGAAAAATCTTCCAAAAAGGATGAATCAGAATCTGCCCCAGAAAAGACTTAGTATATTAGTTATTTTAGCTCGTGATTAAATCAATAAATGAATTAAATTCGGATGCATCTAATCCGGAAGAAGTTATTAAATATTGACAGGGCTATCAACGAAAATACGCAGATTTTGTAGGCAGAAGGATGGGCAATGACATACAAATCTCTTGAAGATAAGTTTCACAATGTCACAGATATTTGCAACCAGCTGAGAAATTCACCGACAGGGTTCTATATATTCCCTGTTCCCGATGAACATAGCAATTGGCGCGACGAGCAATATGCATGGGCGAATTCCGCGTTGTTGTTTGATCAGTCCTATCACATGTTGGATGTCTACGTTACCGGGCCAGACAAACTGCGCCTCCTTTCCGATATATCTATCAATAACTATCAGCAATTCTCGCCAATGAAAGCGCTGCAATTTGTTGCTTGCAACAAACAGGGGTTCATTATCGGCGATGCGATAGCTTTTCACTTAAGCGACGGTACTATCAACGTAGTTGGCAAAGTTGCTGCTGGAAACTGGTTATGCTACGTAGCTGAGACCGGCAACTACAATGTAGAAATTGTTCGTGACGAACG